>JANYCL010000266.1 GCA_025360355.1 Sphingobacteriaceae bacterium | reverse complement strand
ATCAGGATTTTATTGATGTGATGCAAATTGGCGATCGCTTAAAATGTAAAATGGTTTGCGCTACCGCACCATCTAACGGAAAATAAAATGTACATATCACAAGCAGAAGAAAATAAGAACAGAGCAATTGCTTCATTCGTGACAGCGGTGATATTTGCGTTGCTGCTTTTATTTTTAATGTTGTATTATATCATCACTCCAAATCCTCCTTTCCCTGAAGTTGTTGGCGGCGGTGGTGGTTTGGAAATTAATTTCGGTACGTATAACGAAGGAACAGGTAATGTTGAAGCAAATGGAATAGGTAATGCACCAAGTGTGGTTGAACAAAAAGAAACTACAACTCCAACACCTAATAGTCCAAACGAACAAGTTTACACAAGTGAAACGGGAGAAGATGTAAAAGTGGATGACAGCAAACCGAAAACGCATAACAATGTTACAGTAATAAAACCCATTGTAGAAAAACCAAAAGAAAAAACCGCAGCAGAATTATTAGCCGAAAAATTTAAAGCTAATCAAGGTAAGACCGGAGGAGGAGATGGGAATAGCGGACATGCAGGAAATGAAGGCAGCCCTGATGGTAATCCAAATACAAATGGAACAGGGGGAACAGGTGGCGGTGATGGAGGAGGAGATGGTCCTGGTCACGGTCCTGGCACGGGCCCCGGTTCTGGTCCCGGAAAAAAATTCGGATTTAGTTTGGCAGGACGTGCAATTGTAAATCCTCCAACATTACCTAAGGATACAAAAGAAGAAGGAAAAGTTGTTGTAGAAATTACTGTGGATAAAAATGGAAATGTTATTGAAGCTAGTCCTAACGGTCGTGGCACAACCACATCCAGTCCGATCTTAAAAGCAAAAGCCCGTCAGGCAGCACTCGCAACCAAATTTAATGTTAACGGTGCATTTGAAGAACAAACAGGAACCATCACAATTGTATTTGCTTTTAATTAATGAATTATAATCAAACGCTGGACTATTTATTTTCGCGTTTGCCAATGTACCAGCGCGTTGGCGCCGCAGCTTACAAAGCAGATCTCAAAAACACAATTGCTATTTGTAAAGTACTTGGGAATCCCCAAACCGGTTTAAAATGCATTCATGTAGCCGGCACAAATGGTAAAGGTTCTACATCGCACATGTTAGCGGCTGTATTGCAAAAGGCAGGTTACAAAGTGGGATTATATACATCGCCGCATTTGATCGACTTTAGAGAGCGCGTAAAGGTAAATGGTAAATTAATTTCAAAGGATTATATTGTTGAATTCGTTGAGAAATACAAAACAAAATTAGAGAACATTGAACCATCTTTTTTTGAATGGAGTGTTGGTTTGGCTTTTGATTATTTTGTACATGAAGAAGTAGATGTAGCCATAATGGAAGTTGGTTTGGGTGGGAGATTAGATTCAACCAACGTTATTAATCCTGTTGTGAGTATCATTACTAATATAAGCTTCGATCACATGAACTTATTGGGAGATACACTTCAGAAAATTGCAATGGAAAAAGCGGGCATTATAAAAGCACGTAAGCCCGTTGTTGTTTCGCAATACCAGCCGCAGATCTCACAGATTTTCTCAGATAAAGCCAGGGAGTTAAAGGCGCCCATACAATTTGCATCAAAAGATTATAAAGTAATAGAATATAAAAAGGAAAATAATAATTTGTTGGTGACGGTTCTCAGCAAAAAAAATAACGAAACCAAAACCTATCAATTAGATCTAACAGGAACTTATCAAGTCAAGAATTTAGTGGGAGTGATAGCTGCACTGAATGTTATTGTGGAGAATGGATTTATTATTAATGATGATGACATTAATAACGGATTAGCAAACGTGATAAAATTAACCGGATTAAACGGTCGCTGGCAAACGATAAGTGAAGACCCACTGGTAATTTGTGATGCAGGACATAATGAAGACGGAATAAAAGAAGTAATTGAAAATTTAAAAACGTATTCCTATAAGCAATTACATTTTGTTTTAGGTGTTGTGAATGATAAAGATGTTTCTTCCATTTTAAAATTATTACCGAAAGATGCGACCTATTATTTTGCAAAAGCATCAGTCCCGCGCGCTTTGCCTGAGAATGAATTGAAAATGAAAGCAGAGGAGTTTGGTTTAAAAGGAAATATTTTCTCCAATGTGAAAGAAGCACTTGAAGCTGCTAAATCAAATTATAAAAATGGTGACCTAATTTTTGTTGGGGGAAGTACTTTTGTAGTGGCGGATGCGTTGACGCTTTAATTCTGAACTAAGACGAAAAAATTATTAACACAATTACTTTCGAAGCGGAAATATTTACCACCCAAATTTTGCGTATTGTATTTTTTTAAATTTATTGTACAGTAAATGCTGTTCCCTGTCGTAAACACACTAAGCTCGGCCGGGGTAAATGTAATTGATGTAACGCCGGCAGGAACTGTTTTCGACAGTAAATTAAATGGAGAAAACTCTTGTAAATAGCATACTACTTCATCATGGTAATTAACCGTATTTAATGGAATGACAAGATTTTGAGATTTGAATAAAGTATCA
>JANYCL010000260.1 GCA_025360355.1 Sphingobacteriaceae bacterium | reverse complement strand
CACGAATGGAAATATAACGTTCAAAATAAACTAATGCTTTCGTGTCATTTTTCTGAAGCCTGTATCCATCATATAAACAATTACAAGCATCTTTGATATCTTCATCAGATTGTACTTTTTCAGCAAGTTCCAAACTTGTTTTACAAAACGAAATTCCTTTTTCAATCTCTCCCAATTTAATAACACAGGATCCCAATCCGGACAGAATAGCTGCTTCATTTCTTTGCTCACCAATTACTTTGGTAAGGACAAGTGCTTTTTCATAATAACTCATTGATTCCTTAAAATAATCATCAACTTGCTGTTTACTTTTTCCTTTTCGTTGAGCATCATATCCAAATTCTCCCAACAAACTTCCCATGCTTGATAATGAAAGGACTATGCCGCCTTTATCACCCAATTTGGTTCTTAAGTCCAAACTTTTTTTCTGAAAAATTAACGCTTTATCTAATTGCTTACCTTCCTGATAAAGATTACTAATATTATTGTAATTACTTGCCATGTTTCCCACATCACCAAGCAAACTATCCATCGTCATGCTTCTTAATAGATATTTAATTGAAGTTTCATAGTTTTTCTGAATACCGTAAATGATACCGATATTTCCTAAGGCAATGGATTGTGCGCGTACGTCCTTCATCTCTTCAACAACCTTTAAACTCTGAAAATAAAAATCTAAGGCAAGAGGATAATCACCTTTATTAAGATAAACATTCCCAATGTTATTATATGTTTTTCCTAATTGGGTTTTAGCGAAATTCTTAAGGAGCGGATCCTCGGCATAAATAATTGATTTTAGCATAGCAACACTTTGGCTATAATGATCTATCGCTTTTTTGTAATCCCCCTTTACATAATACGACAATGCAATATTATTGCGTGCGGCAATCTCGAATTTTTTCAGATCACGTTCCTTTGCAAACTTTAGCAATTGCTGCGAAAGAATTAATGTTGTATCCGGATTATTGAAAACCAATTTACGTGAGTAAGTATGCATTGCCATAGCACGTGTTGTATCATGACGTGTTTTATCTTTCCATACCGTTAAAAGGCTATCCTGATTATCGCCTAATAATTTTACTGAAATGCAAATACAAACAACTATAAAATTTATTTTTTTCAAATATAATCCCCTTAAAATAACAAATCCCCAATTAATGTTTTGGGGATTCGCTAAATATTAAAATTTTTTATTAAACATTCACTTCTTCTTCCATGTACGATTCAATTG
This sequence comes from Sphingobacteriaceae bacterium, assembly GCA_025360355.1. Taxonomy (GTDB): domain Bacteria; phylum Bacteroidota; class Bacteroidia; order B-17B0; family Aurantibacillaceae; genus JAHEYG01. The sequence continues at coordinate 1,783 of JANYCL010000260.1, read as the reverse complement.
GCGGACATTGACAAACTAAATTCCGATCGCCATAAGCATTATCAACTCTTGCAACACTTGGCCAGAATTTATTTCCTTTTACCCATTTTAATGGGAATGCTGCTTTTTCTCGAGAATAAGATCTTGTCCAATTATCACTTACTACTAATTTCACAGTATGCGGTGCGTTTTTAATTACGTTATCCGTTTTTTCGTATTTACCATCAATGATCTCCTGAATTTCTTTTCTGATCGAAATCATAGCTTCACAAAAACGATCTAACTCTGCTTTATTCTCACTTTCAGTTGGTTCAACCATTAATGTATTTACAACAGGGAACGCAACAGTAGGTGCATGAAAACCATAATCCATTAAACGTTTTGCAATGTCAGCTACCTCTACTCCACTCGCCATTTTAAAATCATTGCAATCCAATATCATTTCGTGCGCACAACGTCCGCTCTTACCGGTATATAAAATTTTGTAATGATCTTTTAGAATTTCTTTCATGTAATTTGCATTCAGAATTGCAGTTTTAGTTGCATCTGTAACCCCTGATCCTCCCAACATTTTTATATAACCATAAGAGATCAATAAAATTAATGAACTTCCAAATGGCGCTGATGAAACTGCAGAGATTCCTTTTTCACCACTCGTATTTATAATTGGATGAGAAGGCAAATACGGAACTAATTTATCAACCACACCGATCGGTCCCATTCCAGGACCACCACCACCGTGAGGAATTGCAAATGTTTTATGCAAATTCAAATGACAAACATCAGCACCAATATTTCCGGGAGAAGTTAAACCAACTTGCGCATTCATGTTTGCCCCGTCCATATAAACCAAGCCACCATTCTCGTGAATTATTTTTGTGATCTTTTTAATTCCTTCTTCATACACACCATGTGTACTTGGATATGTAACCATTAAACACGACAAATTATTTTTATTTTCTTCTGCTTTTTGCTTCAGATCTTTTATGTCGATATTTCCTTTGTTATCACATTTCACAATAATGATATGCATTCCTGCCATAGCAGCGCTTGCGGGATTTGTTCCGTGTGCTGATTGCGGAATTAATGCAACGTTGCGGTGTTTATCTCCTTTATCAATATGATAAGCGCGAATCACCATCAAACCTGCATACTCGCCTTGCGCACCGGAATTCGGCTGCATGCTCATTTTTGCAAAACCGGTTATGTTACTCAGATCTTTATCAAGTTCTTTTATCATTTGCAAATAACCTTTCGCTTGTTCAACAGGAACGAACGGATGCATGTTCGCGAATTCAGGCCATGTTAATGGTAATAATTCTGCAGCTGCATTTAATTTCATAGTACAAGAACCTAATGCGATCATACTATGCACCAATGAAAGATCTTTATTCTCCAAACGCTTAATATAGCGCATCATTTCTGTTTCGCTGTGATACGAATTAAAAACAGGATGCTGCAAATAAGCAGACTTCCGATCCGCAGCCGAACCTTTTAATTTCGATTGAAAATTTGGCGCTTCTTTATTTTCTCTTTTGCCATTAATTACATTCGCGAAAATTGAAAGAATATCCGCTGCATCATCCAAACTAATTGTTTGATCAAGCGACATACTTACTGTAGAAGCATCAACATAACGGAAATTAATTTCGTTCTTCTCAGCTAATGCTTTTATTTTTTCTGAATTAACAGAGGTAGGTAATTTTACTGTGATCGTATCGAAAAACAATTTATTTGTAATGGTATAACCCATTCCTTTCAATTCTTCAGCAATATAATTTGTAAAACCATGAACATGATTTGC
>JANYCL010000242.1 GCA_025360355.1 Sphingobacteriaceae bacterium | reverse complement strand
AAGATCGATCGACGCTTCTAAAATTTCTTTTGTTTTTTCATCTGTAATAACTCCTTTTAATAAAGCCATCTTTGGTCCCGTAGCAGCAACTGCAGCTTCCGTTTTTAAATTCGAAATTGGATTAGCCGCCATTGCTAATAGTTGATCTTCTGCATTTAATAATGGTTGTTTTTCAGGACCTAAAATTGTTAAACGGTAAATATCTTGTCCGCCATAACCTTTCATACTTGCGCTTGCGTAGAAGGCGTGACGACCGTTAGCTGCTAATACAAAGAATACATCATCATCAGGTGTGTTAATTGGAATTCCCATATTAACTGGTTGCGTCCATTTTCCGTTTTCAAAAGTAGTTTTAAAAATATCGTAACCGCCAATAGAACCAGGACCTCTCGAAGAGTAATACATTGTTTTTCCATCAGGCATCATGTAAACACCATCTTCGTCATATGGAGTATTAATTGGCGGGCCAAGATTAACTGCTTTTTCAAATTTTCCTTTTTCACTTATGTGAGAAGTATAAAGATCGTGGCCTCCCAACCCGTCTTTGCGGTCCGAACTCACAAAGAACAGATCTTTTCCATCATAAGAAAAAGATGCAGAGGCTTCGTGACCATCTGTATTAATTGCTTTGCCAAGTGACTCTGGTTTTGTCCAAGTTAATCCCATTAATTCTGAAATGAACAGATCTCCTCCTTGTTTAGCTCCATCGTAAGTAATTAATTTTTGTCCGTCGGGCGATAAACAAATAGCGGCGTTATGTAATTCTAAATTAACCGGCGCGCCAATGTTGCGTGCGTTGGTCCATTTTTTTCCATTTTTAGTTGATAGCCAAATATCTTCATACGGTAAATTATCTTCCTCACTTAAACCTGCGCTAACTCCGCCCGGGCGACGTGACGTAAACATCATTAAACTTTCATCGGCTGTAATTACCGGTGAATAATCACTGTAAGATGAATTAATTTCAGGACCAACGTTATCAATAAAAACACGGATCGGATTTTTTGCTAACTCAATTCCTGTTCTGCATTCTTCAATTCTTTTATTAGCTTTTGCTATCTCTTCTTTTTGTTTTCCTCCAAGGCTGGTTACGTAACCTTGATATTCTGTAATAGCTTTCTCCCACTCTGATCGCAAGTGATAAACCCATCCGGTATAGAATCGTATCCTATCATCAACAGCTGGATTTAAATTGTACGCTTTGGTTATATAATCATACGCTTTTCCTTTTTCGTGTGTTTGAAGATAGGCTGCTCCGATTCTGTAATTAAGCTGTGCATTATTAGGATTAAATTTTTGCGCCGCTAAATAATGCGGAATAGCAACTGGGTAAATGTTTGTCTGCTGAAGATCCCAAATAGCATCACCTTCGCGTAATTCTTTTATGGCTTCTTTTAATTCATCTTTTCTGTCAGGAAAATTCTTTTTTTCAAATTCCACATTTTGCTGAGCAAAATTGAAAAGCGGTAAGGCTAAAACCGTTAGTAGTATGTAAAATAATTTTTTCATATATCTATTCGCTGCAATCTGTGTTAATAAATGATTTAGCTGCTAAAACACCAAGCTGAAGAGCTTGTTTCCAATCCTGACAACATCCTTCGTCTTCCCTTAACATTTGTTTAGCAATACCACGGTTATAATAAGCTGGTCCATTTTTTGCGTTTAATTGGATCGCTTTTGTCGACATGTCTTTTGCTTTTTGATACTCTTTATTTTTTATGGCAACAGATGCTAACCCGTTATATGCTGAAGAATTATTCGGGTCTTTTTTTAATACTTCTTCGAAATCCGCTTGCGCGTTTTTTGCATTGCCATTTTCCAGATTAGCAGAGCCTCTGTTATTTTGCGCTATAAAGTATTTCGGATTTATTCCTAATGCTTTACCATATGACTCAATGGCTTTTGGTAAATTTTTATTTTCGCGGTAAGCAGAGCCAAGGTTGTTATATACAAATGCTTGATTTCCGTCAAGACTAATTGCTTTTTCATAATCAGCAATTGCTCCCGGCAGATCATCCATTGCGCGTTTAGCGCTTGCTCTGTCGTTATACGCATAAGCATAATCCGCTTTAGCCATAATTGCTTTGTTATAACTTTCTATTGCTGTTTTATATTCACCGTTTTCGTACATTAATAAACCTCTGTAATAACTTGCCTCAGCGTGATTCGGATTTATGCCAATGCATTTATCCAAAGCAACCAATTGCGAATCTTTTTTTCCTTCGTTAAAGAAAATTAAACTTTTAGTAAAATATGCTTCTGCATTTTGAGGCGTTAGTTTAATAACTGAATTAATATCCGCACACGCTTCAACATAACGTTTAGCTTGCGTTAAGGCAACTGCGCGATTGATCAATGCTTTATCAAAAGTTGGTTTGCTTACAATACTTTTGGTGAAGAAATCGATGGCGGATGTGTAATCGTTATTTTTTAATTTTTCAAGTCCGCTATTATAGTCCAATTCGGCTTGTTGGTCGGGAGTGAGCACGGATGCAACTTTAACCGTATCCTGTGAAAACACAGAATAATTAAGTGCGCATAACAATACTATTAAAAGTTTCTTCATGTCGGGGTTTATTGTTGTGACTAAAATACAATTTTTATCATAAACTGCTTATCTTTATCGCAAATCCTTATGCACAAAAAATTAATAGTCTTTAGTCTTTTAACACTGCTGCTTTTTTCAGATTGTTCACTTTTTACGCCTTCTATAAAAAAAATGTACACGCGTTCATTAAAAAAACATCCTCAGTATGATGCTGTTATAGTGCCGGGAGTGCCTTTTATTGAACCTGAGTGGGACCGCGTGATGCTAATGCGGGTTGTTTGGGCGGTGCATTTATATAAAAGAGGATTGACAAAAAACCTTATCATGAGCGGGGGCGCCGTTTACTCACCTTATGTAGAAGCTAAAATAATGAAACAATATGCAATGGCTTTAGGAGTTCCTGAACAAAATATTTTTGTTGAAAGTAAAGCAGAACACAGTACGGAAAATGTTTGGTATGGTTTTAAGCTCGGGAAGAAACTCGGTTTTACAAACATTGCTTTAGCCAGCGATATGTTTCAATCAAAATTATTATACCGTTTTGGAAAAAAACGCACGAAAGGTTTGGGATTTTTACCTGTGATAGTTGATACATTAAGGACTTTGTCTCATGCAACTCCCATTATAGAATTTAAACAATTAAAACTTGATACATTTGTTGCTTTACCTGACCGCGAAAGCAAATGGAAGCGTTTAAGAGGTACACGCGGCAAGAATATTAATTTTAAAGAGAAAGATTAAAATAAATTATAGACAAGATAGGAAGATAAATAAGCCAATCCTGTCATATAAAAAAATTGGATGAGTGTCCAGTTCCAGCTTTTAGTTTCCCGTAAAACAACCGCCATTGTACTCATGCATTGCATAGCGAAAGCGTAAAACACCAATAAAGATAAGCACACCGCTGCATTGTATTTTGGTTTTCCGGTTTCATCCTTTTCCAAAATTAATTTTTCACGTACTGATGTTATATTTTCGGAATCGTTTGCGCTGTAAATTGTGGCCATGGTCCCGACAAAAACTTCGCGTGCGGCAAATGATGTGATCAGTGCGATTCCTATTTTCCAATCAAAACCCAAGGGTTTTATGGCGGGTTCTATTTTTTTTCCTAAGCGGCCCGCGTAGGATGCTTCCAGTTTTTGGGCTTGCATTTGTTTTATTAATTCTTGCTTTGAATTATTGTTCGGCGTATTTATTTGTTGAGAAAATTTTTGTTCTATTTTTTCAAAATCATTTTCCGGACCATGCGAACTTAGAAACCAAAGCACAATAGAGATCGCCATTATCACTTTCCCCGCTTCCCACAAAAAAACTTTTACTTTTCCCACCACAATTACGCCAATGCTTTTCCATTGCGGCATTCTGTAAACGGGAAGTTCCATAATAAAATAACTTTTTTCCTTTGTTTTTACAATTAATTTTAAAACGAAAGCTGTCGCCAATGTTGCGACAAATCCAAGCAAATACATTCCCAATAAAATAATTCCCTTCAAATTAAAAATTCCAAATATCATTTCGTCCGGCACCATTAAGGAAATTAATAAAGTATAAACCGGTAAACGTGCAGAGCAACTCATTAATGGAATAACCAAAATTGTTATCAAGCGTTCTTTATAATTGCTAATAGTTCTTGCTCCTAAAATAGAAGGTACTGCACAAGCCACGCCGCTTACAATTGGAATTACCGATTTTCCATTTAATCCAAAGCGCCTGAAAATTTTATCCATAATAAAACTTACACGCGCCATGTAACCGGAATCTTCCAATAAACCGATAAATAAAAATAACAACGCTATTTGCGGAATGAAAACAACGATCCCGCTTAATCCGGCCAAAACTCCATTTACTAAAAGATCGTTTAATTGTCCTGCAGGCAATATCGCAGAAGTTTTTTCCATGAAGAACGCGAACGAATTTTCTATCCACGCCATTGGAAATTCAGCTATAAAAAAAATAAACTGAAACACCACAAACAACACCAATAATAAAATACCATATCCAAAAATCGGATGTGTGATTACTTTATCCGCTTTGTCTGAAAAAGTTCTTGTTGCGTTTTGCGGAAGCGTTACCGTTTTTGCAAAAATATAATTGATGACATTAAAACGGTAAACGGTATCTTTTTCTTCGAACAGATCTAATTTCGTCTTGTACTCTTCGTTTTTTTCAAATTGCTTTTCAATTATATTTTTAAACCCGGTTGCGCTTAGTTCGTTTGGCTTACTTACATCATAAAATGTATTTTCAGAAATAGTTGCTCCTGTGATAATTGATTTTAGTTCTTCAAATCCTTCTTTTGTGCGCGAATTAACAGCAACGATCTTTACGCCCAACAAACGGCTTAATTCTTCTTTATTAATTTTCAATCCAAGCGCATCCGCTTCATCGATCATATTCAGGACAACAATCACAGGAATTTTCAGATCAATAACCTGTGTTGCTAATAATAAATGACGTTTCAAATTTGAAGAGTCGGTAACAACTACAGAAACATCAATATCATTTCCCAATAAAACTTTACAAGCCACTTCTTCGTCTAAAGATTTTGGATATAGGCTATAAGTTCCGGGAAGATCGGTAATGCTTAATTTAATTCCGTTTGTTGTTTTAGTGGTGCCGACATGTTTGTCGACCGTTACACCCGGATAATTTCCTGTTTTTTGATTTAAGCCGGTTAACGAATTAAATAAAGTTGTTTTGCCGGAATTTGGATTTCCTAATAGCGCAACAGAAATGGATTTGTTTTTTATTTGCGGAGAAGCCGTTTCCATTTTAATCCTCAAGCACAACGGAAGAGGCTTCGTCTTTTCGCAAACTTAATTCGTAACCTGAAATTTCAATTGCTATAGGATCGCCAAGGGGTGCAATTTTAGTAAGCGTAATTTTTTCGCCGGGGAGACAACCCATTTCGATCAGTTTTAAAGACAACCCTTTTTTAGTAAGCTCTTTAATAACTCCGCTTTCACCAATCTTTAATTTGTCGAGGGTTTTCATACCCTAAAGGTACGTTTTACATTGGTGTTTTAATATACCTTAAATAGGGTATGTCTATGCTAATGTCCTATTAAATGTTAATCTATCCGACTTGTAATTAAGGTGATTCATCCCTGCATTTTTGCCTTTGATGAATTGTCCGAAATTATTTTGAATTCCCAGTGCTTCTGCTCCATTTGAAGTCGCCCATTTGAGTGTATCGGCAATTTTT
>JANYCL010000228.1 GCA_025360355.1 Sphingobacteriaceae bacterium | reverse complement strand
GCAATAAAAAAAGAGCGGGAGCATTAAATAAAAACTTAATTCATTTCCTATCGACCAGACCCCAACCGGAACATTAGATGTCCAATCTACAATTCCAAATAAGCCTGTAAATTGTAGATTGGACATCTAATGTTCCGGTTGGGGTCTGGTCGATAGGAAATGAATTAAGTTTTTATTTAATGCTCCCGCTCTTTTTTTATTGCATGAAGAAAAATAACATTCTTTTTGCCTTAGTTTCCATAATCGTATTTGGAATCTATTGCTACTTCGCATTTGTTTTATTCGATAAGTCGCAACCAATTGCCAATCAGGATCACTTATATAAAAACCCATTGAATCAGGTGGGTTTGTTTTTTGGAGGAATTTTAGTCGGACATTTCTTTAAAGAGAAAAGTTTCAAGAATATTCCGGTTCTTGTTTTATTGGGGACACTTTTAATTGCATTTGTCTTTTATCCTGTAGAAGGAAATGCAATTAGTATTATTGCTGGAACTGAACGAATCCTTTACACTTTAATTTGTTTCGGCATTGCATTTTGTTTTTTAAAGGCAGATTTTAATTTTATTCCTAACTTCTTAAAAAGATCCTTATCGTGGTTCGGCGATATTTCTTATTCACTTTATCTTTTGCATCCGCATATTTGGGCATTGATCACTTTTACTTCATTAAAGATCCGCTTTGTATTTCCTATTGCGAGCATTGCAACTTTGGTTGTATGCTGGTTAGTTTATAAATATCTCGAAAGCCCGGCAAGGAATCTGGGCGTTAAATTAGTAAGTCATAAAAATTAAACCCGAAGGAATGCTTCCTTAGGAAACAATAAAAATAAAATCATACCGCTGGAAGCATCCAACGGGTTAAAAAAAATAAATTATGGATTTAAATGGAAAACATGTTTTAATAACGGGCGGTACTGGCTCATTAGGGAAACAATTAGTGAAAACAATTTTGGAGCGTTGGCCAAAGGTAAAGCGCTTAATTATTTTTTCGCGTGATGAACAAAAACAACATCAAATGAACATGGAGTATCCGAGCGTTGCCGGTGGTAACATGCGTTATTTCATTGGTGATGTCCGCGATGCTGAACGTTTGAAAAGAGCTTTTAAAGGGGTAACACACGTTATTCACGCAGCTGCTATGAAGCACGTTCACATTGCCGAATATAATCCAATGGAGTGTGTTATGACCAACGTAATGGGAGCTGAGAATGTAATTAACGCTGCCATGGATGCAGGTGTTGAAAATGTTGTGGCTTTGTCTACCGATAAAGCCGCTGCTCCAATAAATTTGTATGGCGCAACTAAATTATGTTCTGATAAATTATTTGTAGCGGCGAATAATATTAAAGGTTTCAGTAATATTAAATTTTCTGTTGTACGTTACGGAAACGTAATGGGGTCTAATGGTTCTGTAATTCCATTTTTCATGGAACGCAAAAAAACCGGTGTATTGCCAATAACAGATCCAAATATGACAAGATTTAATATTTCATTGCAGGAAGGCGCAGACTTAGTTTTACACGCAATGGAACACGCTTGGGGCGGAGAAATATTTGTCCCAAAAATTCCTTCATATAAATTAACCGATGTAGCTAAAGCAATTGGTCCGGAATGTAAAGTTGAAATTGTTGGTATCCGTCCGGGAGAAAAAGTGCATGAAGAGATGATCACTGAGTCGGATTCATTTAGTACTTACGATCTTGGAAAATATTACGCTATTTTACCACAAGTTCCTTCGTTTAACATGAATGATTATGTAAAGAACTTTAATGCGAAAAAAGTAAAAGAAGGTTTTAAATTTAATTCCGGACAAAATATGGATTGGGTTAACGCAGAACAATTACGCGAATTGATCAAAAAACATTTAGATCCTAATTTCACAGTATAAAAAACAAACTATGCAAACAGAACAAACAAAATTTTGGGAAAGTGAATTCGGTAAAGAATATACCGACCGTAATACTTTTACCGCCGCAGATTGGAATAAATGGTATTCCGATAATTTTGGAATAAGTAAAGATGATCTGAATAAAAAATTCCTTGGCGATATTCCAAAAGATGCTAAGATATTAGAAATCGGGTGTAATGTTGGCCAACAATTATTGGCTTTGCAGAGAATGGGATTTACAAATCTTTATGGGATTGAATTACAATCGTACGCAGTTGAAAAAGCAAAGGAACAAACTAAAGATATTAATATTTTAAAAGGTTCGGGTTTTGATACGCCTTTCAAGGATAATTATTTTGATCTTGTTTTCACCAATGGGGTTTTGATACATATTCATCCAAATGATCTTCCAACTATCATGAAAGAAATGGTCCGTGTAAGTAAAAAATTCATTTGGGGATTTGAATATTACGCTGAGCAGCCAACGCAAATTAAGTATCGGGGTCATGATGGTTTTATGTGGAAGATGGATTATTCTGAAAAATTCAAAGAAATTAATTCAGGACTAAAAACAATTAAAAAAGAAATTCTACCTTATTTGTCTGAAGCACATAAAGGAAATTCAGATTGTATGTTCTTATTAAGTAAATAATGAAACCGTACATAATATTAGAGATAGCAAATACACATGCCGGCGATAAGAACTATGTTTTTAAATTGCTGGAGGAATATTCTGTGTACAAAGAAAATTATGGGATCAAGTTTCAACCTTTCAAATACGATGAAATAGCGCGGGAAGATTACGAATGGTATCCTGTTTATCAAACCTTATTTTTT
>JANYCL010000195.1 GCA_025360355.1 Sphingobacteriaceae bacterium | reverse complement strand
CTTGTTAGTCGGTTTTTTGCGACCTTTTCTTACTAATTGTGATATTGTAGGCATTTTATCTCCTCTGTATTTATTAAAATTTCACTCTTAAATTTAATTCTCCCCTAATTTTAGGGAGGGCAAAGATAGGTAAATAATCCGTCCCAACAAGCGAAAGAGGTGATAAAACGACCTAAAAAACTGCAAAAAATTTAGATTTAAGTTTTAATAAGCTAATTAACTGATATTCAATGTGAAAAAATTATTCCCGTTTTTGTAAATTATTGAAATCAGTTTCAGGGTTTTGAACGTTTTAGGAAACAAATAATTCCGTTCAAAAAATGATTTTTTTGAATAAAAATTGCCCTCTAACTTTATGAGAATTACCTTTATCACAACCCGATCATTAAACCCGTCCGCACACTCAAAACTAGATTATTAAACGTAAAACTTTTATATATTTGGTAAAAGCTTTCCCATGAGATTTACATTTTTGTTATCAGCGGTTATTTTTAGTTTTTTTTATGCCAAAGCAACGGATCCTCTTCCTGATAATTTTAAAAAAGATGTTGAAAGAGGATTTAGGGAAAATAAAGGTCAAATTCTTGACCAGAATAATTTAACTAACAATAAAGTTAAATTTCTTTTCAACCAGCCAGGAATAAATGTTCAACTTAAAGAAAACAGTTTCAGTTATGATACTTATGTTTCAACCGAGCGAAATGATCCTGCTTACGAAAATTCACATTCTGATCTTAAAATAAAAAGTAAGATCACTGAAGTTCATTACCACCGCATGGATGTTGAGTTGCTCAATGCAAATTTGCATCCGCAAATAAACGCCATAGCACCTATACAAGGTGTAAATAATTATTATTCGCCTTATTACGCTTCAGGTAGCGTAATGGAAGTTAAGACATACAAAAAAATAATCTATAAAGATATTTATCCCAATATCGATCTTGAATTTTATTCTGAAAACACAGGTAAAAATGAAAGCAGGTTTGAATACCAGTTTATTTTAAATCCCGGTGCCGATATTAACAAAATAAAGTTAAGGTATCATGGCGCTGACAAGATCGCATTGGATAATAATAAAATTAAAATAAAAGTAGCGCACGGTTATTTCACTGAGCAAATTCCAAAGAGTTTTATAAAGGAAAATAATAAAGAAGTTTCTATCAATTATAAAATGATCGATAAGAACACTATCGGTCTTACATCGGAAATTCCATTTTTACACTATTCCGGAAAAACTTTAATTGTTGACCCCTATCCCGCATTATCCTGGGCAACTTATTACGGTGGTACAGGAGGGCCCGGTACTGGCGATGAATATGCATTTACGATCACAACTGATCCATCCGGGAATGTAATTATGGGAGGAATGACAGGGAGTACAGTAAATATTGCATCCGCTCTTGCCTATCAAAGTACTAAAAGTGCTTTGAACGATGGTTTTGTCGCAAAATTCACATCTTCCGGTACCCGCATTTGGGGAACTTATTATGGAGGAAATGCCGGCGTCGAAATAGATGGAATTACAACAGATGCATCCGGTAACATTTATTTTACTGGTAATACTGCTGGTGCAACAACAGGAATTGCGACTCCTGGTACACAACAGCCTGTTGCCGGCGGATCATGGGACGCATTCATTGTGAAATTTAATCTTGCTGGTGCAAGACTGTGGGGTACTTATTGCGGTGGAGCGGGCGGTGATTTCGGAAATGATATTACAACAGATTCATTGGGAAATGTCATAATGGTTGGTTATACAACCAGTACTACAAACATTTCAACCGGTGGAGTTTATCAAACTACATTTGGTGGTGGTATCAGTAAAGGTGATGCAATGGTTGAAAAATATACTCCCAGCGGATTAAGAATTTGGGGTACCTATTACGGAGATACAGGCGATGAAGAAGCTAGAGGAGTTTCTTGTGTTAATAGTTATGTTTGTTTTGTAGGATCAACAACCAGTTCATTGGGAATAGCAAGTCCGGGTGCTCAACAGACTGTTTATGGCGGGGGACCCAAGGATGGATTTTTAGCAGCGCTAGACTTTAATGGACAGTTTAGAATATCTTGTACTTACCTTGGCGGCGCGGGTGATGAAACTGTTGAAGAAGTTGCAAGCGATGTATCCGCAAATATTTTTATTACAGGAGTAACAACTAGTACAACAAATATTTCTACTCCCGGAAGTTATCAAACAGCATATGGAGGCGGAAGCAAAGATGCCTTTATCGGAAAATATCTTTTAAACGGTTCTAGTACGTGGTGTACTTATTATGGAGGTACAGGTGACGATTATGGATATTCACTTGTTACTGATGCTTCCAACAATATTTTGGTTGGAGGATATTCTACAAGTAATGGAAGCATAATGACTACCGTTGGCGCTTATCAGCGGCCACGTGGATGTAGCCCGGAAGCTTTAATATTAAAAATGTCAAATTCCGGTGCAAGGTTGTGGGCAACTTATTTTGGCGATCCCTACGGTGATCCTTTTGCAACAGGAATTGCCGAAAATTCAGGGAATATTTATATCTGCGGAACCACTTTCTTTAATGTACCTGCTGGAACCGTACTTTCAACGCCCGGAGCTCATCAGGTAAATTTCGGTGGCGGAAACACGGATGCATTTCTCGCTAAATTTACCGAAACTGCAACACCATTTCCTCCTCTTTCAATCCTTGGTCCAACAACTGTTTGCGCTAACTCACCTTATATTTATACAGTAACACCAATAAATGGTGTTTATCCCGGTCCAAATATTTATCAGTGGTATTTTCTATGGGCTTCCGGCTCATCTACGGTAAGCACTTA
>JANYCL010000106.1 GCA_025360355.1 Sphingobacteriaceae bacterium | reverse complement strand
GATGAGGGTGAAGATGCGGATGATCTAATCCCTGTAATCCACCTGCGATGTACCATCTTTTAAAATGATGCGGCGGGGAACATACCATTTCCAAAAATCTTTTGGGTGATAACTTCTGTATCTGTCTTTTTGCACAATGCCGGGATATGAAGTTTGTAATTCAGCTGTAACAGGAACAGAATCATCTACCACTTCAAGAATACAAGTATGCCACCGGATCTCACCTGTACCTGCGATCATAACGCCGTATAAAATATTTGATGCGTTCATCGGCACATCTAAAACAACTTCATATTTCGTCCAAGGTGTTGAGCCTTTTACAGAACGATCTTTTTTTCCGTAGCGCATGTTGTCGAAGGCAAGAGCTTCATCGCCTCCCTTTTTTCCAACTCTTAACCAAAGTCCGGACCATTCTGAAACATTTTCAGTTTTGAGATAACCTGTTAAGCGAACTCTTTTTCCGAGATATTTTTCAGGTAAAGAACTTTGTGCTGTGTATTTATCCTCTTCGTTCGCGAATTTTTCCGGAAGAGTACTTAACATGAAGCCGGCGAAACCTTCAATTTTTTTCTCAACAGATTTCAAGACGCCAATATTTTTTCCTGTAGTGTAGTCCCCAAAAAAAGTATAACTGTCCACAGCACTCCCCACCACGCGCCACTCAGTTACATCCAAGGTATCAGGAAGAATGACTTTGTTATCCTGTAAATTGTTTTCTTTTACTGAATTTATTTTACCGCGATCTGTTGGTGTGGCGACTGCAACAGGAGTTGAAACATTTTTAAGTTCAGGTGTTGTCTTTGTAATTTCACTAGTTGCCGATGGAAAAGTTTCCGCGATCTTATTAGTAATGTTTGTATTTTCTTTTTTCAAATTCAAAATGGCGACTGTTCCTATAATAAGAACCGAAGCGCCGAAACCGTATTTTAGCATAGCAGATATGTTTTTAGTTTTTAATGAAATAGTTTTTTGTTTTAACCCACTCTCAATGTTATTCCATACATCAGCAGGCGGCGTTTCTTTAAACCCATCTTGGTTATTCTCAATAAATATTTTCAAATTATCTTTCATCATTCAAAATTTAAAATTCAACATTCAACATTCAAAATTATTTTCTCATCAATTCAATTAACTTCTTCCTCGCTCTCGAATACTGTGATTTCGAAGTTCCTTCGCTTATGTTTAATTTTTCAGCGATCATTTTATGACTGTAGTCTTCGAACAAATACAAACTAAGGATAATACGGTAGCCATCCGCTAATTCACCTACGGCAGTTTTAATTTCTTCTATTGTATAAGCGATCTTTGGTTTTTCTTCCAGTGGTTCCTCGGGAAGATCTTGTTCGGCAAGCGGAATAATATTGTTATTGCGTTTTTTAATAGCAGCTATGCAATTATTAATAACGATCCGTTTTAGCCAGCTTCCAAAAGATGCTTTTCCGTTGTATTGATGAATGTTTTTGAAGGCCGAGATAAAACTTTCCTGGAGAACATCTTTAGAATCATCTTTATCATTCAGCATTCTGCAACAGATCGTGTACATGGCCGAGCTATACAGATCATAAACCTGTTTGAATGCTCCATTCTTTCCCTTCCTGCATTCTTCTATAAGTAAAGCATTAGGTTCTGTATATATTAGTTCTTCGCTCAATTAACCGATATTTGACTAAAAGAGAGAAGAAATGAAAAAGGTTGCATGAAATAAATAAATTTATTTTCTTTCGGAGATGCCTTCTGTTTGTCTAGGGCATTATTCCCCCTTAAACTCCGGCTTGCGTTTTTCTAAAAAAGATTTTACGCCTTCTTGATAATCAGAAGTTGCAGCAGCTTCGGTTTGCATGAAGCTTTCGAATTGTAATTGTTTGTCGTAGGTATTGTAAAAGCTTTCGTTCAGTAAACGTTTTGTGTAACCGAGTCCTTTTGTGGCCATGTCGGATAAACCGGTTGCTAATTTTAAAGTTTCAGTTGTAAAAATATCATCCGCAAAAACTTTATAGATCATTCCCATTTGTAATGCATCGTTGGCGCTTACTTTTTCTCCTGTCATCATTAATGCAGTGGCGCGCTGGAAACCAATTAATCTTGGTAAAAAAAAAGTTCCGCCGCTATCCGGCACTAAACCAATTTTACTAAATGCTTGTATGAAACTTGCAGATTCTGTTGCAACAACAATATCACAAGCCAAAGCAATATTTGCACCCGCACCTGCAGCAACTCCATTCACTGCACCAATAATTGGTTTTTCAATTTTGCGCAAACGCATGATGATCGGATTGTAATGTTCATCTACAATTTTTTTTAATCCCGGTCCATTCGGATCAATTGCTTCCGCGAGATCTTGTCCGGCACAAAAAGCTTTTCCGGTTGCAGTTAAAATAATAGCGCGACAATTTTTATCATTCTCTGCTTCATCTAATGCAGCGTGCAGACCTAAAGCCATCTCACGGTTAATGCTATTAAATTTATCAGGACGGTTTAAAGTAATGATGGTTACTTTATCTTTTTTTTCTGTTGTTATTAAACTCATGATTCAAATATACAAAATTGAAGGAAATTATTCTTCAATGCTCACAAAGTGTGCTATCGGTACAGGGGCGCCGGGGGCGCCTGACTTCTCCTTTCTTTTCTTTCTTGACAAAGAAAAGAAACAAAAGAAGGTCAAGAAAACTCGATTCCCCGCACAAGGCTCCGCGCCTAGCACGAGTTTTCCTGCTCACCCACGCGGCGTTGAATTTTGATTGGGTGTTTGGATTAAGGTTTTTTTTTAATGTTGATGTTATAGAAGAGATCAAGAATCCCGATAGCTATCGGGACCGAATCCCCGCACAAGGCCACGCCCCTAGCGCGGGTTTTCCTGCTCACACACTCGGCATTGAATTTTGTTTGTGGGGTTTGATGGTGGTTGTTTAAAACAGTTTTTGCGAGGAACTCTTTTTGAAAGCGAATTTATCGTCCCTCTCTATTTTTCATAGAGAGGGATAAGAGGGTGAGTCCATTTGAAACGAAATGTATTTTTTGCGCCGGTGCCTGAGCTGCCTGTGTTTAGCTCGTGCGAGTCGAAGACACTTCCAATTACTCTACAACAACTTTTTTATTCACAGAAAAATCAGCACCGTTAATTTTAAGAAAATAAATTCCTTTGCTGATCTGGTTTTCTTTCAGATCAATTTCTTTTGAATTCTTTACAGCTAAAATTTCTTTTCCTGCAACATCAAATAATTGTGCTGAGGTAATTTCAAATTTAGTATCAATGGAAATTTTTTCTGTAGCAGGATTTGGAAAAATACTTACACCGCTATCATCAATACCTGATTGGTTAATTCCTGTAGCCAATGGAGGATTAGTAACCATTTTCTGAGTGTGGGTCCAGCTATGAACGCCATCATTTACAACCCAACTGTAAGCCGCCATTTTTGAACCTTCGCCCGGCCATGGATTCATGTAGTAAACATTATTCGAAGCATCGAAACCTTCGCCAACAATAAAATGTCCGCCGCCGCTTGTCCAGCCCCAACGAATTACAAAAGGACGTGACGCGGTAATTTCAGTATTAATATCAGTAACTGAAATTGTATTTGAAATATTTGTAACAGTTATGCCGCCAAAGGTTAATAAAAGATCTTGTATGCTTCCTGCGTAACCCCACATATAATTCCAGTAGTTACAAGGTCCAGACGGATTAACGCAACAATCTTGTGTTCCATAATTATTCCAGGTAGCAACTGTGCGTGTATATTCAGCAAGCTGACATTGTGTAGTGGTAACACCATAATGATTTAAAATACAATTACTGCATGCCGACCAACACCATTGATTTTGTACTTGTATTGTTGTGGGTAATCCTAAAACCGTTTGCGAATTTACAGTCACCGAAAATAAAAGCGCTATTGC
>JANYCL010000096.1 GCA_025360355.1 Sphingobacteriaceae bacterium | reverse complement strand
CCAAGATATTTGTATACTTCCCAATAACAATTGAGACAAACACTAGAGTAATTAGGGCAAATTTGGTGATTTTTCCTGAAAATGGGTCTAAAATGGGCTTATAAATTTGCCAAAAGTCAATAAATTCCTATATTTGCGCCTCGCTTTTCAGCCGCTGTTTACACGATGTAAAGAATGCCGGAAGCCAAAACTAAAACTAAATAAAATGAGCTTACTATTAGATTACGTAAAGCAGCAATTAACCCCTAAAACTTCTCACCCGAATTTTAAAGCAGGTGATACAGTTACTGTACATTATAAAATTAAAGAGGGTGATAAAGAACGTGTTCAGCAATTTACAGGCGTAGTTATTCAACGCAAAAACGAAAGAGCTACTGCTTCTTTCACTGTGCGTAAAATTTCTAACGGCTTAGGTGTTGAACGTATTTTCCCTGTGGCATCGCCATTTATTGAGAAAATTGAGATCGCTAAAGTTGGTGTTGTTCGCCGCGCTAAATTATTTTATATCCGCGAAAGAACAGGTAAAGCAGCACGTATCCGCGAAAAAATTCAACTTACTGAAGTAGAAACTAAAGCATAATATAAAACCATATTTCAAAAAAACCCAGACCGCAATGTTTGGGTTTTTTTTTGACTTTTTTACAGCAATAAATTTTCGTAACTTTGATAAAGTACCTATGAAGGCAAGGTTTTTTTATAGCTTAATTTTATTTTTATTAGTAAGAGTCGTGTCCGCACAAAGCCTCAGTGCAAATGCAGGTCCCGACTTTACACTTTGCCCCGGCACTTCGGGTGTGTTAGGAAGTTCTGTTCCTGCCTCAGGCGGACTTCCACCCTACTTGTTTACATGGTCGCCTGCAACAGGATTAAGTTCAAATACGGTTGCTAATCCAACAGTGAATGTTAGCGTACAAACAACTTATACTTTACAAGTAAGAGACGCGAATGATACTATACGATACGATTACGTTACCGTTTTTGTTTCTAACATTATGCAATACACAGCAGGAAAAGATACTTCTTATTGCATGGGATTGTATTTAAATTATGTTCTTGGAAATCCAATTAATGCAACGGCCACTGCAACAAGTTTTAGTTGGTCGCCTGCAAGCGGTTTAAATAATCCAACATCTCCAAATCCTATTGCTAATCCAAGTGTAACCACAACATATTCTTTAATTGTTACAAGCGGCGGATGTACCACACAAACAGGTACTGTAACAATTTCTTTATTGACCTTTAACCTCAACCTTGCATTTAACGATACTACAATTAAAGAAGGTGAAACTATTACATTAATATCAAACAGTTCCGGTACCTATTATAGCTGGACACCCAATAATGGTTTTATAAAATATCCAAATACCGCAACACCCGATGTTAATCCTGTAATTGCAACTACCTATACTGTTTTTGCTGTTGGGCCTAACGGCTGCTGGGGGGCGGACACCGTTAGAGTAAATGTAACACCTGATGATGAATTAGTTTTTTACAGTGCCTTTACCCCTAACGGTGATGGTGATAATGATTATTTTTACATTGGAAATATCTGGAAATATCCGGATAACGTTTTGAAGGTATATAACCGGTACGGACAGGTCATTTTTACCTCGTCGGGATACAATAACGATTGGAAAGGTTCTTATCAGGGCAACGATGTTCCTACAGGAACTTATTTTTATATTTTATATACTAATACCGAAAAAGGAAATTATAAAGGTTCGGTCACTATTTTACGGTGATATATTTCCGCATCATGAATTTTAAATTCCTCCCATATTTAATTCTTGTATTAGTTTCATTTACGACTTGTAAAAAAACAAAATTAAAAGGCGAATTCACATCACTGATCGGTACGTGGCATTGGTCGCGCGGCTGGGGCGATGACGGAAGCACACATTTAAAACTGGAATTAAAAGAATGGGGTCATTATAAATTATACAGAGACAAAGATAAAATTGAACATGGCAGAGTTTTTAAAAAAGATGGTTATTTAAAATTTATTGCTGAGATGATCTTTAATAATAAGAATTTAACTTTAGATACTAAACAAATCGTTTACATCTCAAACGATACGATCAACATTACCAAAACAGACTGTCACGACTGCGCCTTTACTACTTTTAGAAAAGATTAACTATCGTGAAATTTAATTTTAAAATAGACAATTATTGGTTCTGGATATTATTATCTCTCCTTTTAAAAGGTTTATTCTTTTGGCCTCAGGTTTATCTCAACTACAATTCTAATCAACCACTACTTGGGTTTACCAATAAGGACTCGATTGAATATTATGACTCCATTGAAAGTTTTTTTCTGAATGGGGTTTATTCACCGGATGTGCGAATGCCGGGCCTCGGTATCATATATCTTTTATTCAGGCAACTATTCGAAAAAACAATTGTATTAAATATTATCATTGTTTTACAATGGATTATTTCTTCGGTGGCGGCCTACGTGCTTGCTCTTACGGTTAGTAAGATGATTAAAAAAGAGTCGGTATTTTATTTTGTATTCTTTCTTAATGCCTTTACCCCTTTCATCATCATGTGGTCTCTTCTCTTCTTAACTGAAAGTTTTTGTATTTCTTTTTTTATTTTCTCATTTTACTTTTTAATGAGATTTTTTGAAACTAGTTCGAAAAAATATCTTTTTTGGTGCGGTTTGTTTTTAACCTGGTGTGTTTTTTTAAGACCTGTATTTTTCCTTTTTTACGGCATCATTACTTTATTGTTGTTTTACCATTTTATGAAAGAACAATTGAAACTTAAAGCCGTCATTATAAATCTTACTCTGTTTTTTTTGGTATTTATTATTTGTGATACAGCCTGGACCGTTCGGAATTATTCAAAAAAAAACACTTTTATTTGGTTGAATGATATCCGATCTTACTCTAATGTGCAAAAAAACGACCCATTCGCTGCCCTCTTTCTTTATTTGCAAGCTTGGGGAGGTGATGTAGATACTGAAGTAAATTGGTTTGAAGTGGATGAAGGTGTTGATTTCACTAAGGTGGATACTGTTTTACCCAGAGAAATATTTACAAGCAAATATAACCGCGATAGTTTACTTTTAGTTAAAGCAAGGCTTTCAGATTATCAAAAACATCCGAACGACTCCATTACAGCTTTATTGAACAATTCACTGCAAAATTATACGCATTCGATCAAAGAAGAGAAACCTTATTTGTATTATTTTGGTTCAGGTTTTAAATTTCTTAAAAAATTAATTTTTACAAGCTATGATATTTTTAATTTGTCACCAAAAGAATTTTCAGAGCTTTCTTCATTAAAAAAGATCTATAAAATAAGTTTTGCTATTTTGTTTTATTTTATCTTCTTTAGTGGTATGTTATATTCGCTCTGGTTTTTATTAAAGAAGACAAAAAACTATTTCATAATGATGTTAATGGCCATAGGTTTTGCCAATATATTTTATATTGC
>JANYCL010000090.1 GCA_025360355.1 Sphingobacteriaceae bacterium | reverse complement strand
CAAATTACTTTTTCTTCTGCTATACAAGAAGTAAACTGCAATTCCAATTGCACCCCAGATCATAAATGCCACCCATGTTTCAGGACGAACGAAACACATTAAAAACAAATTGAAACATACGCCTAATGTCCCAACCAAATAAACCGCAGGAGCTCTGTATGGTCTTTCTAATTCAGGTTTTTTATATCTCAACATCATCACTGCCACACACACCATCGCAAAAGCCAATAGCGTACCCATACTACACATTTGAGAGATCTTATCAATTGGTGTTACGGATGCAACTATAGATATAATAGCGCCTACCAAAAGCGTGCTTTTGTGCGGAGTTTTAAATGTACCATGCAATGCTTTGAAAAAAGGCGGCATTAAACCATCTTTAGCCATTCCTAAGAATATGCGTGTTTGTCCAAGCATCATTACTAACATTACAGAAGTTAAACCTGCAGTTGCTGCAAGCGTAATAATAAATACAGCCCAATTAATTCCTATACCCGAAAACGCTGAAGCAACAGGAGCAGCTTTATCTAACTGATCGTATTTTACCATTCCTGTTAATACTAATGACACTAGAATATATAATACAGTACAAATTACAAGTGAAGCAATAATTGCGAATGGAACATCTTTCTTCGGATTAATAGCTTCTCCGGCTTGTGTTGATACCGCATCAAATCCTATATAAGCAAAGAACACAATGGTTGCCGCTGTTAAAACACCTCCGAAGCCGAACTTAAATGTTTCCACTCCATCCTTTCCTATAACACTTACTTTTTCAGGAATAAATGGTGTCCAGTTATCAGTATTAATATAAAATGCGCCGACAATAATTACAAAAAGAACAACAGCAATTTTCACTATAACAATTACATTATTAGTACTGGCTGCTTCTTTGATCCCTTTAACTAATATTGCTGTTACGATCCAGGTAATAATAAATGCTGGAAGATTGAATGCAAAAGAAGGCGCTGCAATACCCGCCGCTAAACATTTTTCGGTGGCTGTAGCGATATCATTTGATAAATAAATAGGGACATCTATATGGAATAAGTGTAAGAGTTTACAAAAATATCCGCTCCATGCTACCGCAACTGTTGTTGCACCCATCATGTATTCTAAAATTAAATTCCATCCGATAAACCAAGCGAATAATTCACCTACTGTACCATAAGCATAAGCATAAGCTGAACCTTCAACAGGCAATACCGAAGCAAACTCAGCATAACATAAAGAAGCGAACATACATCCAACCCCTGCAATTACAAATGATAAAGCTAATGCCGGTCCCGCATAATCATGAGCCGCAATACCGGTTAAGGTAAAAATACCACCTCCAATTATGGCACCAATTCCTAAAGAGGTTAAACCCCACCTGGTAAGTACACGCTTTAAATCACTTTTTTTCATATCAGCTTCGAATGCTGATACAGGTTTTGTTCTCCAAATTGACATAACTAAGTTTTAATTTGTTTGAATCAAATATAATTAAATTTTTGTGATGCAAACTACCCTAAATTGGGGGCAAATAATACATTATAAACAATGTAATGGGAATCCCTATAAGGAAAAACAGGTAAAGCGCAAGAAATAATGCCTTTTGAAATCCACTCAGATCATTATTAAAATTAGGTTTTAGAACCCCTATTACATGCTGCAACAACATTGGCTCTACAACACTGTATTGATACAATCCGGGTTGTATGCCGTTATATTTTTTTTGAAACGAAAATAAAATACAATCCCGTATCAACCAATAATTTTTATCCGGTAACTCGGCATAATCTAAATGGTATTGCAACTTTTCTCCATCCAGATAATCTCTTATTTTTTGATTCTTTCCTTCATTAAATAATTCATACACCATAATGGCAGGGATCAATACCATAATAAAATTACCGCTCAAACTGATCATTATTACCAAAAATAAAACCGATAAAATGGTAAATGCTAAACGTATACCGTAATTATTTTTAATGAATAAATTTTCCAGTAACCTTCCTCCATCTAATGGATAAATAGGCAGCAAATTAAAAATATTAATGAAAATAAAAACGTTCGAAAGCATTTTTAAAGTTTCATTGGCATAAGTTTTATTCATTATATACAGCGCAGTTCCAATTAAAATTCCCGGTACCGGTCCTGCCAAAATAATTATACTCATGTGCTTTTGCGAAACACTTTGTTTTTTCCCACTGACAAAAGCGCCTACCAGCGGAATGATAAATAATTTTACGTTTTGATAATTATATAATTTCATGGCGAAGAAATGTCCAAATTCATGGATCAACAAAACAACTAAAACTGCTGCTATGTAAGCAATATTGCGATCGAACAAAAAATAAAACAGCAAACCGTAAATAAATAAACTTATCATCGAGCGCGTTAAATTATTGCTTTGCTTTTCTACTAATACAGGTTTAGGCGGGAAAATATTAATTTCGGTTGTTTCCAAGTGAAGGTTTTAAATTAAGGTGAAACAACAAATAAATACAAGTCGCAAATAAAAAGAAAGCACCGGTTTGATGCAACGCACCCAATACAACCGGGACCTGATATAATAATGTGAAGATCCCTAACATGAATTGTATCGCCACTCCATAAATTAAAAATGAAATACCAATATTTTGTTGTCTTGTTAAATTTAATTTAGATGACTTTGCCCACAACACCGCGACACACGCTACAACTAAAAATGCAATAGTACGATGCATGAACTGCACACCTGCTCCTACTTCTAAAAAGTTTTTTATAAATGAATCCTCAATTAAAATAGTATCCTCGGGAAACCATTCTGTTCCCATTTTTGGCCATGTGGGGTAAAACATTCCGGCTTTTAATCCCGCGACAAATGCCCCGTAAATTATTTGAATTATCAGTAAAATAAACAAAATAATAGCAGGGGTTTTTAATTTTTTACCATTGTTCTCAGCAACATTTTCTTTCGGATAAATTAATTGCAAAGCAAACCAAAATGTAAATGCAAAAACTGAAAAAGCACTCATTAAA
>JANYCL010000053.1 GCA_025360355.1 Sphingobacteriaceae bacterium | reverse complement strand
AAGATCTGTGCGGCGAATTAACAGAGTAGTTTAACACTCAAAAGAATCAACTAATCCATTTGAATAAAATTCCTGCACCAATTCATCATGATGCTTTTCACGGCCTCTAACGGAATAAGTTAAATACATTTCTGAAGTACGTTTACCTCTGTTAATACATTTAGCATTTAATTTATATTTAGAAAACAAAGAATCAAGTTCATTTTGCTTTTCAAGTGTATGTCCTATGAGTGTTA
Source organism: Sphingobacteriaceae bacterium (assembly GCA_025360355.1). Lineage (GTDB taxonomy): Bacteria > Bacteroidota > Bacteroidia > B-17B0 > Aurantibacillaceae > JAHEYG01. The sequence continues at coordinate 4,989 of JANYCL010000053.1, read as the reverse complement.
TTTTGTAAGCCTTACTAACATTGGTTTTATCAATAATATTTTGAAACCAGGAAAAGCCAAGTAAAACTGACATTACAATACAAAGCGATAAAAAAGCGAATTCATACTGACCAATACCAATTGACATTCCAATTGCGGCGGAGATCCAGATCACGGCTGCTGTTGTAAGGCCTTTAACAAAATTTCCTTCCTTAAAAATTGCACCTGCACCAATAAAACCAATACCGGTTACGATGTTAGAAGCAATTCGTGTCGGGTCAGTGTTTTTTCCAAATATGCCGCTAATTATGGTAAATAAAGTGGAGCCAACCATGATAAGTATAACGGTACGGAACCCTGCTGCTTTTGTTTTGTATTCTCTCTCAGTTCCAATGATGGCACCAAATATCAGTGCTAAAACCAATTTAATTAGATCTTCAGTAATTGTATTCATTTAGGTTTAGAATTAAATTTTGAAAAAGTTACTTCTTCTTAGAATTCTTTTTTTCGAATTCCTTTATGATCTGCTCATCAGTTTTACCAAGTAAAGTTCTGGCATCTGATGCGTTTTTTGCCCAATCGGTATTAGGAAAAGTATTTATTATTTGTCCATACAATTCTCTTGCTTTTTCTTCATCATTCAACATTGCAGGCTCATCATACAATTGCGCTAATAAGAACATCGCTGCTCCGCGATTTTTAAAATTCGGGAAATCATTTATTACTCTTTCAAAACTTAATTGCGCCTGTGGTAAATTATTTATGCTTTGCGCAATTTGTCCTGCCTTTAATAAAAATATGGGAGCTAAAGTATCGGTTGGACAATAAAAACTAAAATCAGCAAAAGCTTTGATTGCTTTGTTCGCCACTTTTTTGTCTAATTCGGTTGCTGTTAAAATAATGCTGTCATTTTTACAAGCATCAAGATATAAAGTGCGGCATTCGTTTGTATAAGCTGAATTTGTTTTTTGTGTTGAATCTTTTACTTCTGTTTTTGGCTGCTCTTCTGTTTTCGCTCCTGTGCAATTATAAAACATTAAAAAAACTACAAACGCAGCTAATATTAGAATTAATATATTCTGAAGTATTTTTTTCATTTAGTTTTAGCCTTGTAGACTTTAATTTTATAATCGGGGTTTGTTTTTCCTTTGCTGATATCGGTTAATTTACCGGATATCATGCTTCGTCTAACCGGACTGATCCTGTCCGTAAATAAAACACCTTGAATATGATCGTATTCGTGTTGAATGACGCGTGCAATTATTCCATCATATTCTTCGGTATGTTTTTCAAAATTCTGATCGAAATACTTAATTTTTATTTTTGGTTTACGCATTACATCTTCACGTAATTTCGGAATGCTTAAACATCCTTCATTAAATTTCCATTCTTTACCGTCTTCTCCAATAATTTGAGCGTTTATAAATACCTTTTTGAAATTTTTTAATTGTTCCAATTCTTTTTCTGAAAATTCACTTTCCTCTTCATCATCTTCATCTCTTTCTGCGAATGGAGTAGCATCAATAACAAATAAACGGATCGCTTTCCCAATTTGTGGAGCTGCTATTCCAACACCATTAGCGCTGTACATGGTCTCAAACATGTCTGCGATCAACTGTTCTAGTCCTTCGTAATTTTTATCAATCTCTGCTCCAACTTTTCTTAGAACAGGATCTCCATATACAACAACCGGTAATACCATTTTTATGTTTAATGTTTTTATGTTTAATGTTTTGTTGTTTCAGGAACATTAAACCTAAAACATCAAACAACCAAACATTTATCTGCTATAATTTGGTGCTTCGCGTGTAATAACAACATCGTGCGGATGACTTTCCTTAACGCCGGCAGCGGTAATGCGAATGAATTTAGCTTTTTGTAACGCTTTAATATCTTTTGCACCACAATATCCCATGCCTGCGCGCAAACCACCGATCACCTGATAGATCACTTCCGCTAAACTTCCTTTGTAAGGAACTCGTCCGCTGATCCCTTCCGGCACTAATTTTTTAATATCATCTTCTGCATCCTGGAAATAACGGTCCTTAGAACCTTTTTGCATGGCTTCCATTGATCCCATGCCGCGATAGGATTTGAATTTACGTCCTTCGAAAATAATTGTTTCGCCCGGACTTTCTTCAACACCCGCGAACATTCCGCCCATCATAACGGTTCCCGCACCTGCGGCTAATGCTTTCACAACATCACCTGTAAAACGGATACCACCATCCGCAATAAGCGGAACACCTTTTCCTTTTAAAGCTTCTGCCACATCTAAAATGGCTGATAATTGCGGAACACCAACACCTGCAATGATGCGGGTTGTACAAATAGAACCTGGGCCAATACCAACTTTCACACCATCTGCGCCGGCTTTGTACAGATCTAATGCAGCTTTACCTGTTGCAATATTCCCAATAACAATTTGCAGATCTTTATATTTCTTTTTTACTTCTTTTAATTTATCAATAACACCTTTCGAATGACCGTGAGCTGTATCAATTACGATCGCATCAACACCTGCGGCAACTAATGCATCAACACGTTCAATAGCATCAAAAGTAACACCAACGCCTGCAGCAACGCGTAAACGTCCCATTTCATCTTTACACGAATTAGGCCGTACTTTAATTTTAATAATATCCTTATAAGTAATTAAACCAACAAGCTTATTTCCTTTATCAACTATGGGTAGTTTTTCTATTTTATGATCTTGTAGAATAATTTCGGCTTGTTTTAAAGTAATACCGAATTTAGCCGTTATGGTTTCTTTAGCAGGAGTCATAACTTCTCTTACCGGACGTTTAAAATTTTTCTCGAAACGCAGATCGCGGTTAGTGATAATACCTACCAGTTGGTGTTTTTTATTTATAATGGGAATACCGCCAATTTTGTTTTCCGCAATAAGAGCAAGCGCTTCGCCGATCGTGGCGTTTTCATCAAGAGTAACCGGATCTACGATCATACCGCTTTCGCTGCGTTTTACCTTTCTCACATGCATAGCCTGATCTTCAATACTCATATTCTTATGCAAAACACCAATCCCGCCTTCTTGCGCAATAGCAATAGCTAACTGATACTCCGTTACAGTATCCATAGCAGCCGATACTATTGGTGTATTTAACTTGATCTCACGGGTAAAGTAACTCGATATATTTACCTCACGTGGAAGTATTTCCGAGTAATCGGGCACTAATAATACGTCGTCGTAGGTTAGCCCTTCGGGGACAAACTTTTGTGCTAGATATGATGCGGCCATAGGATGAATTTTAAGATAATAAAATTCAGGCAAATATAGTTAAAAAAACCGGTAAGTCAAGTTTAGCCATAATATGATAATTAATTAAATGTTACCTTTATGAGCAAATTATTTGAATATGTTTCGGAAGCTTGGTTTTATTGCAGTTTTAATGACGCTTTTGGTGTCGTGCAGTAATGATAAGAAGGAAAACGGAGGCATTTCAACCAATGATGTTACTAATTCTGCATCGGCGGATGGTAAATCAACCTCAAAAGGACCAGATATTAAGTTTGAGGAGGAAGTTCATGACTTTGGCCGTATAACTCAGGGTGAAAAAGTAAGTTTTGCTTTTAAATTCAAAAACACCGGCAGTACTAATTTAATTATATCGGCTGCAGCCGGAAGTTGTGGTTGTACTGTACCGGAATGGCCAAAAGAACCAATTTTACCGGGTAAAGAAGGAAAAGTAAATGTTATTTTTAGCAGCGAAGGAAAAAGCGGCATCCAGGAAAAAAGTATTACCATTATAACAAATTGCGAGCCAAGCACACGTATCGTAAAAATTAAGACTGATATAATAGTTCCTGAAACGCTTAAAGAAGAAAGTTAAAAAAGTATGCAGTGGCAGTTGGTAGTAAACAGTTAAGAAACAATAGAACGTTTGAACAAACGAAAAACGAAGTACGAACAAATAAAATAAATACAAATTATAATCTTTAAACCTTAAATCTTTCAATCTTCAAATCTATGTTACAACAGTTCATTTTAATGGGAGCACCGGCAGGAGGCGCACAAGGCGGAAATCCGATCATGCAAATTTTACCACTAGTATTAATAGTAGTAGTATTTTATTTTTTCATGATCCGTCCACAAGTAAAAAAATCAAAAGATCAAAAAAAATACATTGAGGCTTTAAAAAAGGGCGATAAAATTTTAACCATCGGCGGTATTTATGGTAAAATTGTAGAGATGCGCGAAGATGCAACTATCATAATGGAAGTTGAAGATGGCACGAAGATGAAAATATCTAAGAACGCAGTATCTCAGGATGCATCGGCAACTTTAAATCAAAATCCATAATAGAACTTGGCAAATAATAATTCGGCAGACTCGGGCAATAGCATTAAACAAAAATTAATGCGCGGTAAATTATCTGCCTTTATTGTTTGTCTTATTATTTCAGGTTTTTTGTGGTTAAGTCACGCCTTAAACACCACTTATTATTATTCAATTAATATTCCTGTAAAGTTTAGTAACCTTCCGGCGAATAAAACTTTGCTTTCGGAATTACCAAGTCAATTACGTTTCGATATTAAAACGAGCGGACTAAAGCTATTCTTTGTTTTAATGAATAAACCTTTTAGTCCGATACAGATCGATTTTAATAGTTTAAAAGGCGACAACAAATCGCAAAATTTCGTGATAAGTTCAGGCAATATCAATCTTAAACAATATACGAAGCTTGATGTGGATATTAAAAAGATCAGTCCGGATACTTTGTTTTTCGCTGCTAAAATGGGTATGAATAAAAATGTTCCTGTAAAAGCAGTTATTTTTGCGAGTGGTGAAAAAGGTTTTGTTGTGGCTAAACCAATTATAAATCCTTCTTATATTACGATAAATGGCGATAGCGCTGTTTTACGTCGCATCGATAGTATTTCAACTGCTCCTTTATATTTGAATCAGTTGAATTCAAATTACATTGGGAAACTTGCTTTAATAAGACCAACCGAAAGTGTGTATTTGAATTTAACCGAAGTGAATGTTAA
>JANYCL010000146.1 GCA_025360355.1 Sphingobacteriaceae bacterium | reverse complement strand
TAAGCAGTAATAAGATCACCGCCATTTATAATGATTCGAAAGGAAATATTTGGTTAGGAACTGATGGAGGTGGAGCTTGTTTTGTTGAGAACGGAAATATTGAGAAAAAGCAATCCATTATTAAATACGCTTTTTCAGACTCTGTAAATTCACTTGGATCCAATAGTATTTATTCTGTTTTAGAAGACAAACAAGGAAAAATTTGGTTTGCAACAAGCAACGGCTTAAGTAAATTCGACATAAGTAAAAGATCATTTACTAATTATACTGAAAAAGATGGTTTAGCAAACAACTTTGTGTTCTCGGTTTTAACGGATAACTTAAATAATATCTGGATGAGCACCAATAAAGGTGTTACAAAATTTAATCCCAACATTGAAAACATAAGTGGCTCTGCTTTTAAAAATTACGATCAAAAAGACGGATTATTGAACAATGAACATACGCAAGGCGCATACAGCAGATTATCCGATGGAAGTATGTTGTTTGGTGGTGTAATGGGTGTAAATATTTTTAATCCAAGAAACATAAAAGATAATAGCCACATGCCTCCCGCATACATTGTGAGTTATAAACGCTCCGGTAAAAATGTTGAAACTGATACGGCGATAACTTTTAAAAAATATTTGAAATTGAGCTGGCGCGAAAACTTTTTTCAATTTGAGTTAGCAGCTCTTGATTATAATTCTCCTGCAGAAAATAAATATATGTACATGTTAGAAGGTTACGATAAAGAATGGTCGTCACCATCAAACGTACGTTATGTTTCCTATACCGAATTACCCGGTGGCGATTATATTTTTAAAATTAAGGCTGCTAATGATGATGGGGTTTGGAATGAAATACCGGCTTATATTCATATAAAAGTTGTTCCGCCATTCTGGAAAACGGTTTGGTTCTATATCATTGTTTCGGTTTTCGGTGTAGGATTGATCATTCTTTACACGCAGATCAGAACCAGAGCCATAAAACGCGAAAATAAAATATTAGAAAATAAAGTTGCTGAACGTACCAAAGAATTAGCTGAGAAAAATGCTGATATCACAAGCAGTATCGAATACGCAAAACGTATTCAGGAAGCCATTCTCCCTGCAAAAGATCAGATCTTTGCCAAATTCACCAGTATGTTCATTCTTTATAAACCGAAAGATATTGTAAGCGGTGATTTTTATTGGTACGGAAATAAAAAGGGTCAGAAAATTTTTGCTGTTGTTGATTGTACCGGTCATGGTGTACCCGGTGCTTTCATGAGTATGATCGGACATAATATTTTAAACCAAGTAGTGATCGAAAATGGAGTTACCGAACCTGGAAAGATATTAAATGGTTTAAATAAAGGAGTTCAGCAAGCGTTAAAACAGGGGCAAAATCAGGTCAACACCAATGATGGTATGGATGCGTCGATGATCTCGGTAAATGAATCAACAGGAGAAGTGTTATGGGCAGGGGCATTCAGACCTGCTGTTATTGTAAGAGCCGACGGAACTTTGGAGAAAATAGATGGCAATAAGTCTTCGGTGGGAGGAGCACAAATGGATATAGACAGGAATTTCACCACGCATACATTAAAACTTAATAAAAACGATACAATATACTTATATTCAGATGGATACGCTGATCAATTTGGTGGAGAAAAGGGGAAAAAGTATATGGTAAAACGCTTTAATGATCTATTGTGCGCCATTCATGTTTATGGTTTGGCAGAACAGCAAAATGAGCTTGAAAAGGCCTTTGAAGAGTGGCGTGGCAACCATGAGCAAATTGATGACGTTTTAGTTGTGGGTATTCGTTTTTAAAAATAATAGTATTATATTTGCTTACTATGAAAAAAATGGGAAAAATTAAATTTTTATCGATTCTAGTTATAGCTTCAACGCTTGTTTTTATTAACTCGTGTAAGAAAAACACAAAAGAAGTAGATACAGAAACCCAATCTGTTGTAGATAATTCAATTTGCGAACAGGAATTCATGCAAATTCAACCAACCACAAATAATTTAGCAATTAAAACAAAAGGTACAGGTGCACAACGTTTAGATGCAACAATGGCCGCAACATGCGACTCTTTAACTTATGTTAGCGGTGATACAACTTATGCAAATTTAGCTCTTCCTCCAACTTATACATTCAGTTATGGAAGTTGTTCTTTAGTGAACATTGATGGTGTTGCACGTACAGGAACAGTGTGGATACGTTTCTTAGGTCGTCCCAGATTAGTGAATTCAAAAACAATTATTAAGCTTATCAATTATAAAGTAAATGGCGCTATAACTTATTCATGCGACAGTATAATTGTTACAAATCTTAATCCAATTACAAATCCAAATAAAAGTTTCAGAGTTCAAATTATCAATGCGGTTTGTACAGGAACAGGATGGAATATTAAATTCCATTCAGATAAAACAGTTAATGTGAATACGAATAGCACACCGCTCATTCAGAATGATGATGTGTTAACGGTAACGGGAACTGCAGGCGGAACAAACCGTAACAATGTTGATTTTGATGTTGCAATTAATAGTATTACAAAACCTGCAAGTTGTAAATACATTACTTCGGGCACTTTAGATGTAACACCATCAGGTTTAAGCAAGAGAACTGTTGATTATGGTTCAGGCGCTTGTGATGATGATGCAACATTTACAGTTAACGGACAAACAATAGCATTTAAACTGAAATAAAAACTGATGCCTTTAGTTTCTTCTAGCATAATGGTTGACGCGTTCAATATCTACGATAAGATGGAGAGGAATAATATTCTCTTATCTTTTAAAGGAGATATTACCTCTGAACTATTAACCTCTATTCTCCAGATAATGGAAAATAAGATGGATAACATGCATGAAGAACCTAAAATGAAGAAAAAAGTTTACAATGTTTTAGTAGAGTGTCTTCAAAATTTATATCATCACATGGATGATGTTGCTGATGCTGGCGGAGACATTAACCGTTCGGCAATTTTCATGATCGGTAAAGCTAATAATGCCTATACAATTACAACAGGAAATTATATTTTAAGCGAGAATGTAAATGGCTTGAAAAGCCGCTTAGACGAGGTTAACGCTTTAAGTAAAGAAGAACTGAAGGAATACTACAAAAAGGTGCTTAATAACGGCGAAATGTCGTTAAAAGGCGGTGGTGGTTTAGGGATGATTGATATAGCCAGAAAAACAGGCGAAAAATTAGATTATAATTTTTTGGAAATTGACAATAAA
>JANYCL010000475.1 GCA_025360355.1 Sphingobacteriaceae bacterium | reverse complement strand
TTGTTTACTGCGTGCCCAAAAACCATCTATTAAATAATTATGCGCTAAAGTACTTGCCGCTTGAATTGCATTATATCCACAATGGTGATTTGTAAAAATCAAGCCTTCCTTACTTACAATTTCACCTGTACAACCACCGCCAAAAATAATGATCGCGTCTTTTATGCTCGCCTGGTTAATACTATACAATTGCTCTTTCGATAATTTTAAACCTTTCTTTACCATGTCGGCATAAACCTGTTCGCCCAATAACATAGGAAGCCACATTCCTTCATCAGCTCTTAAAGCAGATCTTGAAATAAAATTTAAAGCAAGGATGAAAATTAATATACGTTTCATTGGTGTTTTGTTTAATTCGGGAGCGAAACTACTTGAAAAAAAACGCTTAGCCCAATTTTTTAGAGTAATAATAACTTAACGTAGACGAACGGTGACTATGTGCCTGATTTTTATCAGTTTGGTCTCCCCCAAAAAGGGGGATAAGGCCTAGAAAAGGCTTTCCTGCTTACTCTCATGATTTAAGAGCCATTGTTTCCGTCTCATATCGCCCGAGTAACCCACCAGTTTTCCATCGGTACCAATAACTCTATGACAAGGAATTATTATTGTGATCGGATTTTTTCCATTGGCAGAAGCGGCCGCACGGATCGAATTTACATCTCCCAGTTTTTTTGCGAGAGTCAAATAGGAAATTGTTGTTCCGAAAGGGATCTTGGTTAATTCATTCCAAACAGTTTTTTGAAATTCTGTTCCTGCTGCGTTTATTGGCAAATTAAATTGTGTTATTTCTTTTTTGAAAAATGCATCCAATTGTTTTTTGGTTTCATCATTTATTTCTGAATGCAAAACAGGTTGCTTATCCAAAACATTTTTTTCCGTCTTTACAAAAAGAACAGACAAGAGATGTTCGTCGCTTGAAGTCAGTTCAATTTCTCCTAAAGGGGAATCTATATATGAAAAAAATAATTTCAATTTACTTTCCCTTTTACAATTTCTTCTACAACTGCAGGATCCAACAAGGTTGATATGTCGCCCAAATTACTCACATCACCTTCTGCTACCTTTCTTAAAATTCGACGCATGATTTTTCCACTGCGTGTTTTTGGCAGACCACTTACAATTTGAATTTTGTCGGGCTTTGCAATGGGACCGATTATTTTATTTACTTCCGCTACGATCTCCTTTCGTAATGTTTCATGATTCTTTGTGGTTGATGGAACAATAACATACGCGTAAATCCCTTGTCCTTTTATATCATGCGGATAACCAACAACGGCACTCTCTACAACATCAACATGCGCATTGATCGCGCTTTCCACTTCTGCAGTTCCGATACGGTGACCGCTTACATTCATCACATCATCAACTCTTCCTGTAATTCTATAATTGCCATTCTCATCACGTTTACAACCGTCGCCTGTAAAATATAAATTATTGTAGGTAGAAAAATACGTTTGTTTGCACCGATCATGATCCCCATAAGTTGTTCTGATTATTGAAGGCCACGGAAATTTAATGCAGAGATTTCCTTCAACATTATTTCCTTTTATCTCATTTCCTTTTTCATCAACTAAAATTGGCTGTACTCCCGGTAATGGCAAAGTAGCGTAACTCGGTTTTGTTTTTGTTATTCCTGCTAAAGGTGAAATTAAAATTCCACCCGTTTCAGTTTGCCACCAGGTATCAACAATCGGACATTTTTCTTTTCCGATGTTTGTATTATACCATTGCCAGGCTTCTTCGTTAATTGGTTCGCCTACACTTCCCAAAACTTTTAAGGAATTTAATTTATATGGTTTCACAAAATCCAATCCTTGCGCTTCTAATGCGCGAATGGCCGTTGGCGCTGTATAAAAATGTGTGACTTTATATTTATCTATTATTTTCCAAAAACGTCCGGCATCAGGATAAGTTGGCACACCTTCAAAAATAACAGAACTTGCTCCTGCCAAAAGCGGACCATAAGTAATATATGAATGTCCGGTTATCCAACCCACATCAGCGGTACACCAATAAACATCTCCGGGGTTATATTGGAATACATTTAAAAAACTATAACAAGTATAAACCATATAACCGCCGCAAGTGTGTACAACGCCTTTTGGTTTTCCTGTTGAGCCTGAAGTGTAGAGAATAAATAAAAGGTCTTCGCTGTCCATTATTTCTGCTTCACATTTGTTTGATGCTTGCGGAACAACATCGCTCCACCATTTATCGCGAGATGAATTTATATTTACAGAAGTGTTTGTGTGTTTGTAAACTAAAACATTTTTAACCGACGGACAAGTTTCTAAG
>JANYCL010000449.1 GCA_025360355.1 Sphingobacteriaceae bacterium | reverse complement strand
TAATCTTCCATCTCCACTTTATCATCTATCTTCTCAACTTCTTTTTCCTGAAAATCTTCTACCTCAGTTTCTCCTTCATCACCATTGTCTTCCACTTCTTCATTGCTGTACAGATCTTCCTCATCGTTAGAAACATTATCGTCTTCTTCGAGAGCAGGATTTAATTCTAATTCTTCTTTTATTTTTTCTTCGAGAGCAAGCGTTGGCAACTGAAGCAATTTCATAAGCTGAATTTGCTGCGGCGACAGTTTTTGTAATAACTTAAAACTTTGTGATTGCCTTAGTGCCATAACCGTTAGTTAACCTTACACAAAAAATAATTCTTTTTTCCTTTTTGGACCAAAATGTATTTATTGTTTAACGTATTATTTAACGTGACGTTGCCTTTTTCGTCGTCCCATTTCTGCTTATTAACGCTTACACCACCTGCCTGAACCATCTTTCTTGCTTCTCCTTTGCTCGGAAATATTTTTGTTTTCTCTGCTAAAAAATCAAGCAAGCCTATGCCAGCGGTTAATTCAGCTTTTGAAATGTCGAACATCGGAACACCGTCGAACACATCTAAAAAGGTTTCTTCATTTAATTTTGCAAGATCTTCAACGCTGCCTTTAAATAAAATTTCTGTTGCTTCGATCGCCGAATTATAATCCGCTTCACTATGAACACGAATGGTAACATCTTTCGCTAATGCTTTTTGTAAATGTCTTTCGTGTGGAGCCAAAGCATGTGCAACTTCTATTTTTTCAATTTCTTCTTTAGAAAGTAACGTAAAATATTTTATATACGTTTTTGCATCTTCATCACTTGCATTCAACCAGAATTGCAAAAATTTATACGGAGATGTTTTTGCTTTATCTAACCAAACATTTCCACTCTCGCTTTTTCCGAATTTAGAACCGTCGGATTTTTTAATTAATTGTGTAGTTAATGCAAATGCTTCTCCTCCGCTTTTTCTTCTGATTAATTCTGTTCCTGATGTAATGTTTCCCCATTGGTCGCTGCCACCCATTTGAAGTTTGCAATTTTTATTTTTGTACAGATAATAAAAATCGTAAGCCTGCAATAATTGGTAGCTGAACTCCGTGAAACTCATTCCGTTCTCCAAACGGTTTTTTACGGAGTCTTTCGCCATCATGTAACTCACCGTTAAATGTTTTCCAACTTCACGAATGAATGTTAAGAATGAAAAATCTTTCATCCAATCGTAATTGTTTACGAGTTCAGCTCCATTTTTCCCCGCATTAAAATCCAAAAACTTTTCTAATTGTTTTTTGATACCTGCAATATTTTTGTTGAGTGCTTCTTCATCCAATAAATTTCTCTCTTCTGATTTTCCACTTGGATCTCCAACCATTCCTGTTGCGCCACCAATTAAAGCAATTGGTTTATGTCCGGCTTTTTGAAAACGAAGCAATGTCATTATTTGCGCAAGACTTCCGACGTGCAATGAATCCGCAGTTGGATCAAAACCAATATAAGCCGAAACTGTTTCTTTGGTTAACAGTTCTTCTGTGCCCGGCATGATGTCGTGCAAAATGCCTCTCCACTTTAATTCTTCAACGAAATTCATAATATGATCTTAAGGCTAAATTTAAGGAAAATTGCGGGAATGCAAATGAAAGAAATGACGAAGAAAAACTTTTTATTTATCGATAAAATCCTTAATTTCTTTGCTCATTTGAGGAATGGCCTCCAGATTAAGAGTATGGCCTGCGCCGGGAATAATTTTAAACTCCGAACATGAAATATTTTTGGCGACCTCAGCTGCCATGTGAACAGGTAATAAAAGATCTTTTTCGCCCTGAATGATCAAAGTCGGTGTTTTAATTTTATTTAATTCTTTTCGGAAATCCGGTCTCCGCTTAGTAGCTTCCATCAGTTTAAACATAGCTTCTTTGTCGCCATTGGAATCTTGTCGCGCTTGTTTCATTAGATCAATTGGGATAAGCGGATTTTTAAAATATTCTTCGCTTAAAACAGCGGGAAGCATAATATCCAGCATTAAAGGATAACCGCCTAATTCTAAAGCGCGCCACCAGGCTAATTCAATGGCATTATAATATGGAGTTTTATGCGCAAAAGTTGAGATCAGAATTAATTTTTCTAATCGTTCAGGAAATAAAACTGCAAAATGTTGTGCGACTAAACTTCCATAAGATAATCCTGCCAAAATAATTTTATCAGCTTTTATTTCATTCAATAAACATAAAACATCTTTTGCATGCTGATCAAAATCACGCCACTCTCCGGTCTTATCACTTTGTCCCTGAAAAATAAGATCCATTAATACAATTCTGTAATTATCTTTAAAATGAGGCGTGGTTAAGATCCAAGCGACTGTACTTTGTGACAAACCATTCAAAAAGACAATTGTTTTTTTTGCAGAGAGATTGCCCTGCACTTCGTAATATAAATTTAAACCGTCGTTGGTTTTACAATTCATTTTTTAAATATAAGAAAGTTCAGAGCCTTTTTTAGTTACTTTTAAATTCGCTTTTTTACCAATGTAAAATGCAAGGTTACGGGCAACGTGTCCGGCAGGAAAATTAAAACATACAGGATATTTATATTCTTTTACAGCATCCCAAATAATTTCTTCGGCTGTTTTTCCAAACGGAATGGTATTATCTTTCATGTCGCTCATGCCTCCAATAATTAATCCTTTCAGATTTTTTAATTTTCCTGAGCGTTTTAATTGTAGCATCATTCTGTCCACATGATATAAATATTCATCAAGGTCTTCCAGAAATAAAATTTTTCCTTTCGTATCAATATCCGAATGCGATCCGCTTAAAGCATATAATAAAGATAAATTTCCTCCCACAACTTCCGCTTTTGTTTCTCCAATGCGGTTCAATTTATGAGTTTCAATTTCGTATTCTTGTTTTTCACCAAATAAAATTTTTCGCAAACTTTCTGTTGCTTCTTCGTGTTTTGTAAATTGAAAAGCCATAGTGCCGTGAATGGAAGCGATATCCAAATTCACTAAATGACTCTGAATAATAGTTGTATCGCTATATCCTACGATCCACTTCGGGTCTTTTACAAATTTTTTGAAATTTAAATTATCTATAACGCGCATGGTGCCATACCCCCCGCAAGCCAAAATTATTGCTTTCACTTCTTTATTATCTAAAGCCCATTGAAAACCCGCTGCGCGTTCTTTATCAGAACCCGCAAACTGGTTTTCTTCTTTAAATAAATTTGGAGCAAATACAACTTTCAATCCCCAGGCTTTTAAAATTCCGGCTGAGGATTCAATTATTTCTTTGCTGGTCTTTCGGGCGGTAGCAGCTATTGCAACCGTGTCTCCCTTTTTTAAAGTGGGAGGTGTTTTCACAGCTTAATTATTTTTTTGCGTTTTTCTTAACCTTAATGTAGTTAAGATATTTTTTACTGTCCGGCTCGTTTCTCACTTTTATTTTATACCAGAATTCACCGCTTTTAATACGATAAACATTCATTTCCGATACGCCGAAAGATTTAGCAATCTGTTTTAAAGTGCGTTTGCGTTTCGGATCGAATAATTCTTCCTTCATTTTTTTCACCTTAGTTTCAGTAAGAACTTTTGCATAGTCACCATTTTGTAAAACGCGTTCTTTGATGGCTTTTTTCACTGCGGGACTGCCTTTTCTGTGCTCAACTTGCTGTTCAAGGGTTGTCCACTTTAAGTTGGAGGAATTATTATTTCCTTTATTGTGATCTAAATGAATTACAAATTTATGCTTAGCAGTTGGCTGTCGTAAAAACGCTTCTGCCACCAAACGGTGAACAAATAATGATTTTTTAACGCCCTGCATTCTGATACTTATGCAATGATAATCTTCAATGCGTTTAGCTTTAAGTTTTTGAGCGTTTTTTGGTGAATCGGCATAACTCGCCAGTTTCCCACTGTTAGAAACCAAATATTTTTTCTGAAGTTTTACCTTCTTTGGAAACTCAATAGGTTTCCATTTTTCTGCTGATGCCATAGGATTTATTTTAATTTGTTAGTATTATTAATAAGGGGCTTTGTGTATCTTTGTACGAATATTATAATTTTTTTTTAATATTAAAAGTTTTTATGTCTAAATCCTTTAAACGCACTTTAGTAACCGCTGCTCTGCCCTATGCCAATGGCCCTGTGCATATTGGTCATTTAGCCGGTTGTTACTTGCCTGCTGACATATACGTTCGCTATTTAAGGAGCAAGGGGGAGGACGTTAAGTATATTTGCGGAAGCGATGAACACGGGGTGCCAATTACCATAAAAGCTAAAAAAGAAGGCATTACACCTCAGCAAGTAGTAAATAAATACCATAAAATTATGGGCGATGCCTTTAAAGAATTTGGTATTTCGTTTGATATTTATTCCCGTACCTCAAGTAAAGTTCATCATCAAACGGCATCTGATTTTTTCAAAACACTTTATAAAAAAGGTTCTTTTACAGAGCAGGTGACCGAACAATATTACGATGATGAAGCAAAGCAGTTTCTTGCCGACCGTTATATTACAGGCGAATGTCCTAAATGCGGAAACCCGGATGCTTATGGCGATCAATGCGAAAGATGCGGTTCAACTTTGAGTCCAACCGATCTTAAAAATCCGAAATCAACTTTATCAGGAAGCAAACCGGTTTTAAAACAAACTAAAAATTGGTTCTTGCCCTTAGATAAATTGCAGCCTAAGATCGCACAATATTTATCGGAGCATACCGATTGGAAAACGAATGTTTACGGTCAGTGTAAAAGTTGGTTAGATAGTGGTGATGGTTTACAGCCACGTGCTATGACGCGTGATCTGGATTGGGGTGTTCCTGTTCCGGTTGAAGGTGCTGATGGAAAAGTTTTGTATGTTTGGTTTGATGCACCTATCGGATATATTTCTGCTACAAAAGAATTATTACCTGATACCTGGGAAAAATATTGGAAAGATAAAGAAACAAGATTGTTGCATTTCATTGGGAAAGATAATATTGTTTTCCATTGCATAATTTTTCCGGCGATGTTAATGGAGCATGGTGAATTTGTTTTAGCGGATAATGTTCCCGCTAACGAATTTTTAAATTTAGAAGGCGATAAAATTTCTACATCGCGCAATTGGGCCGTGTGGCTGCATGAATATTTAGTAGATTTTAAAGATAAGCAGGACGTTTTACGTTATACTTTGTGCGCGAATGCACCTGAAACAAAAGATAATGATTTTACCTGGAAAGATTTTCAGATCAAAAACAATAGTGAGTTAGCTGATATTTTAGGGAATTTCATTAATCGTGTAATGGTTCTTACTAATAAAAATCATAACGGTTTGGTGCCTGAGGCAAGTGAATATACTAAAGGTGATCTGTTAGTTTTGGAAGCTGTTGCAAAAGCTCCTGAAAAAATTTCTGAAGCATTAGATAAATTTAAATTCCGAGAAGCTTTAGCTGAAATGATGAATTTAGCGCGCATCGGAAATAAATATTTAGCAGAACAAGAACCCTGGAAGTTAATTAAGACGGATGAAAAACGTGTTCGCACGATCATGAATATTTCATTGCAGATCTCTGCAAATCTTGCTATTGTTTGCGAGCCTTTTATTCCTTTCACCAGTAAAAAACTTTTTGCTCTCTTAAACTTAAGTGAATTAAAATGGAGTTCAGCGCGCAACACAAATAATATTGCAGCAGGACATAAAATAAGCAGTGATTCAGGAATTTTATTTTCGAAAGTTGAGGACACTGACATTCAAATACAATTGGAAAAATTGGAAAATTCTAAAAAAGAAAATAGCATTGCCAATGCAAGCATAACACCTGCAAAAGCAGAAACATCGTTTGATGATTTCAACAAAATGGATATCCGCGTCGGAACTATTTTAGAAGCAGAACGCGTTCCTAAAACCGATAAATTATTAAAATTACTAATTGATACGGGTATTGATAAACGCACAGTTGTAAGTGGCATTGCCGAATTTTACAAACCTGAAAATATAATCGGACAACAAGTAAGTATTTTAGTGAATCTTGCGCCGAGGAAAATAAAAGGGATTGAAAGTCAGGGTATGATCTTAATGGCGGAAAATGCGCAGGGAGAATTAAGTTTTGTTTTACCAAGTAAACCAAATACCAATAATGGCTCGATCATTAAGTAATATAGTTTTCTTTTTATTTATTTCTATCGCGGGAATTTCACAAACCGGAAATGATGCAGATAATGTTTTCAGGCCACAGGAATATAAAGATCAGG
>JANYCL010000406.1 GCA_025360355.1 Sphingobacteriaceae bacterium | reverse complement strand
CTGTATGGTAGATTTAATATCACCAATGCTTAATAAAAATGCCATCTCATCACTCGGCACTCCACCTTCGTATCGCGCTAACTCAACAGTATAAATTCTTCCTTCTTTTGGATTTGAAGTAGAAATATTTTTTGGTTTGGTTCCTGATGCAAAGTCGTAAGCATTTCCAATTTTTTCAGTTGATCTGTCAATACCCAATGAATCAAAATAATGATCATACCAACTTTGCCAGAATTCATCCGTTAAAGCAACGCCATGCATATTTACCTCAACACCTTTTGGCGAAGGATTCTCATCATCTAAATAATTTGGAACGCCATCTTGATCATCATCCAAAGGACAGCCATGTTTGTCAACCTTAACACCAACAGGTGTTCCCTGACAATCATCTTCAAGATCTTTTACACCATCTTTATCATAATCGGCATTATCAATTGCTAACCAATCAACATTACTTTTATCATAAGCATCTTTTAAAGTATCTTTTTCTTTGCGGTCAACTACCAGATCATATTGCAGTGCAAATGATGTGTACACAAATTTATCTTTAGCTTTTGTTCCTTGTCGGTTACCAACACTTTTGTTGCTGATGCCATCAATATAATCAGTTGTAGTTAAATAATATTGCACGCCTAATTTAAGATCGAAACGCGGTGTAACCTGCATTAATGCACCAAAACCCAATGGGAATGCAAATGAACGTTCAGGATATTTTCCAAAGCCATCTGCATTTCTTTCACGTACATCTGTTTCGTAAACATAATCACGCACCAAATTTTTTGCGTTTTGAGAACCCGCACTTCCTTCAGCCATATTTTTTATAGAACCATCATTCCAATAATAATATGTTTCGCCATTCTTATCTTTCAGATCGGTCTTAGATAAAAATTCGAAACTGGTAACTCCTGCGCTTATCCACGGACGGATCTTATATTGATCAGGAATAAAATTTCCGAAGTCATACAATAAATTAACACCGCCTGCACGTATTTCAGATTGAAAATTTTCGTGACGGTTCGGTAAATTTTCAAATGCACCAAGTTTTCCAAACAATACATTAAAATTAATTTGCAGATATCTGTTTAAACGGTGTGAAACATTCAGATCAAAACCTACACGGGAAGTCCACGGTGCCTGATAATGTTTGCCATACAGATCACCAAAAAAAGAAAGCATACCTGTTCCCAAAGAAACTTTTGGTTTAAAAACAGGAATCGCATTTTTAAGATCTTCTAATTGAGGTGTTGTATCCTGTGGAATTAATTTTGCGTTATTATTAAAATACTCCACGCTGTATGGAGGCACCATTGGAGCGTTAGGATCGGGAATGACATACGAAGTATCTGTTTGCGCTAATGAGGCAAAGACGAAGAGAAAACTAAAGATGAAGCTGAAAAGCGACCTCATAATTGCACGTATGTAATTTTAATAAAATTTATTGAAGCCATTTTTGATTCGAGATCATCAATGCTTCTTGTACTGTAATTCTTGATGGTCCGTTATATGCTGCTACAAATGCATCATTAACACCTTTGCCTTTTACATCTTCACGATGATTACGTGCTGATTTATATTCGCCATATTTTCCAACCATGAATTTTGTAAAACCACCGGCCATTTCACTTCTTATTTTTTCAGAAATGTGATATATGCCTGCTAATTTTGAAGAAGAAACTGCTGCATTTGTATAAGCACCAATTTGAACGCAATAAGAAACATTACTGTTTGATTTCGTAGTTTCAGTTACCGGCGTTTCTGCAACAGTTTGTGTATTTGCTACAGGAGTTTCTGCAACGGTTTTGGTGTTTGCAACGGGAGTCTCAGCAAAAGTTTGTGTATTTGCAACGGGAGTTTCTGCAACGGTTTGTGTATTTGCTACAGGAGTTTCTGCAACAGTTTGCGTATTTGCTACAGGAGTTTCTGTCGGTGTTTCGTAACGGGGTAATTTTTCCGGTTGTAATTTGAAAAATTTTGATTGGTTACTTTCCAGATAAGAAAATTCACCTTCTAAATTCATTTCTTTATAAGTTCCGCTTAATACATAAGAAATTTCAAGTTCAGTTTCTGCAGGAACATTTACCCAAACAAATTTTATTTTCCCATCGGCAACCGAGAAAGAACTTCCATTCACTTTATCTTGCTTTGCAGTAAAACCTTCAGGCAACAGATCGCTGTAACGCGCAAAACCTTTAATACCATCTTTACTTATTTTTAAATTTATGTTCCAGTCGTTTGCGGTTGCGCCTTTTGAAATTGTTCTTACAACTGTAACTCTGCTATTCGGCTCATCACCTGTGGAGACAGTTGGAGTTGATTCAGTTTTAGCTGTGGTTGTTTCAACTGTTGGAGTGGTGTTTACAACAGGCTGTGTAGTTGGTTCTGAAGCATTAACCACAGGAGTACTACCTTCACCAAATATAACTTCAACAGGAGGCATTTCTACAATTTGTTTATTGTTGTTTTCTATATAAGAAAATTTAGCGGCTATTTGTTTTGTACCACTAACAGAGGCATCGGCCACTAAAATAAATTTAACTGTAAACTCTGCATCTGAAGGAACGCCTGTCCAGATCCATTTACCAATTCCAGCGGCAAATGAAAAGGTAGCGCCCTTGCTATCCGATTCCTTTACAGAAACTCCTTCCGGAACTTCTATCTGTAATTTTGCAAACCCTCCCATGGTTCCCTTATTGACAATTAATTCGGCGGTTACTTCTGTTCCCGGTTTTATGTTGGTCGGGAAGTTTCCTTTGATGCTTACAGTTCCATTATCTAAAAACAAACTGTAAAAAAATAGTGCTATCGAATTAATTGTTACAAAAAGGTATTTTATCATAGGTTTAGTTATTGTTCAAAGAAGAAATCGATCAGTCGATTTAACTTCTCTACGTTGAAGCTCGAGGCTCCATCGAAGAAGGAATCGATTGATTTGGTTATTTCCTCTGCCGAGATGTATCCATCTTTATTTATATCGGCAGGTTGTAACTCAGCAGGTATTTTTGTTGCTTTTCCTGATTTCTCTTTAACATCTTTTGCTTTGGTCTCAACTTGCTTCAAGTAAGTTAAACTTGGGGCAACGTTGAATCCTTCGCTACGCTCTATCGCTAATGAATCCCATTCTAACTGGCGTTTCGCATAATCTTCTTCGTTAATTGTAGCACCAAAACCATCTACTTTCGCTCCCGGTTTGGTGTTCGGTTCAATATCAATATTGTCATCAATACCATCACCATCAGTATCTGTTGGACAACCATGACTGTTTACTTTTGCACCTTTCGGCGTTCCTAAGCAATCATCATTAATATCCACAACACCGTCTTTATCATAATCACTATTGTCAATTGCAGAAAAGTCGATGTTAGAATATTCGTCTTTTGGTTTTTTAACGAAGGCGTAATTTAATGTTACGTTTGCACCCATCCAGCTATCATTACCACCTTTTTTATAATTATCAAGATAATCACTGAACGCCATGTTATAATTTACGGAAACGCGAACACTTGTACGCAATCCCATTTGGAATTTCATTCCCAATTTAATTGGTAAATACAAACAGCTGCGTTTATAATTCGCAACAGAATCTTTTAATTGTGTTTCATATTTATAATCGCGCTTAACGATGATCGAGTACGGATCGTTAGTTGTTGATTCGGACAGATCGCGGATAGAACCATCAGACCAGTAATTATAAGTTGCGCCATTCTGATCTTTCAGATCTCCCATTGGATTA
Source organism: Sphingobacteriaceae bacterium (assembly GCA_025360355.1). Taxonomy (GTDB): domain Bacteria; phylum Bacteroidota; class Bacteroidia; order B-17B0; family Aurantibacillaceae; genus JAHEYG01. The sequence goes on along the minus strand of JANYCL010000406.1, from coordinate 4,122 downwards.
AACACCATGTAACCAAGACCAACGGAAATGAACGGCGCTGCTGCTTTTGCAGTGTCTTTCAATCTGTCGAAAAAGGCCATGATATTAAATTCGCCACCTGCAACTTTTGATTTAAAGTTCATATGCGAAGCGGAAGAATTATCCGTTCCTTGCAATGTTCCTGTGAAACCATCAAGCCCAAAGCCCAATATTTTTCCAACCCGGTAATCAACACCGAAATTGTATCCCATTCGGGAATCACTGAAATAATTGGTGTTGTTGTTCTTTCCAACATCGCCGGTAAATTTTAGTCCGCTCACGCCAACATTAATACCGAATTGAGCATTTGCTGCGAAAGCAAACGTCAAACTTAAAATAACTAATACTTTTTTCATTAGTATTGATTTAAATTGTTTTTACACTATTAACCAATGAGATAGACCTCTACCCCATTCTATAAATAAAACGTTAATTTAGTGCAAAATTCGGTACTAGACAAAACTAATTTAAAAAAGGAAAGCCGCTGAAATGGAGCGCCTTAGTTGTAAACATGCCAATGTTAAAACCAGTTTTAAAGACTTGATGTTCGTCCACCATCTACCGGTAAATTGATCCCATTTATGTAAGATGCTGAGGGGGAGGCTAAAAAAGCAACCGCCGCTGCTATTTCAGAGGCATCTGCGAAACGCCCCATTGGTATTTCGTGCAGCATTTCCGCTTTAACAGCATCAGTTCCTAAACCGTTTTTAGTAGCTTTTGTATTTATAATATTTTCTAAACGTTGAGTGCTTGTAGCCCCCGGTAAAACGTTATTTACCGTTATGTTAAATTTTCCAAGTTCGTTCGCAAGGGTCTTCGACCAGTTACCAACTGCTGCCCGAATCGTATTTGATACCCCAAGATTTGGTAAAGGTTGTTTTACTGAAGTAGAAATTACATTTATGATCCTTCCGTAACCTGCATTTTTCATTCCTTCCATGCAAGCCTGCACTAAAATATGATTGCAAACTAAATGATTGTTAAACGCCGAAATAAATTCTTCAACTTTTGCTGAATTTATTGGTCCGCCGGGAGGACCGCCAGTGTTATTTATCAAAATATGTATTGGCGTATTCCGACTCATAAAAGCATCCAACAAACTTTTCAATTTCGCAGGCTCTGTAAAATCAACGCACAGGTAAGAATGTACTTGTCCTACACTTGTGTTTAATTCTGCTTTCACTTTTTTTAGTGACTCTTCGTTGCGGGCCACTAGTGTTACACTCGCACCCATGTTTGCTAATTCAATTGCAATTGCTTTTCCGATGCCTTGTGTACTTCCGCATACAATGGCTTTTTTATTTTTCAGATCAAGATTCATATTATTCTGTTTCTTTTATAATATCCATTATCAGATCTCTCTCGTATCCTTTACCCGCTGCAAACTGAATTAATTTATTCCGTTTTTTAATTTTGTTCGGTTCTTTTACCAATCTGGATTTTTGAGAAATAATTTTTTCTAAGGTACTAAAATAATCGGTGTCGCTAATTTGTTTTAAGGCTTTATTTATGCAATAATCGCTTACTTTCCGGTATCTTAATTCCACTTTTATTTTAATTTTTCCCCACTTTTTTATTCTGAATTTTCCTCCTGCAAAAGCAATAGCAAAACGTTCTTCATTCAAAAAATTTTCGCCGATCAATTTGCTTATTATTTGTTCAACATCCGCTTTATGTAAACCAAATTCATATAATTTATCACGTACCTCTTGTTGAGCGCGTTCCTGATAAGCACACCAGCTTTGTATTTTTAAATACGCCGCTTCGGGTGTTAATTGTTTTTGTGATATTTTACGGCCTGTATTTTCCAGACTGCTAAAATATTGATTACACTTGTAACAAAAAAAACGTAATTGAAGTTACCTGAACAATTTTTAAACAGTTTAAAGCACATTAGTGGTTTTGACGAAGCTGCTTTTGTAGATCTTCATTCGAAAGATGAGAAACTCACTTCCATTCGCTTAAATCCCTTTAAAAAAGTTGATCTTGATTTCACTTTGGATAATAAAATTCATTGGTGTGAAAGTGCTTTTTATTTAAATGAACGGCCGGCTTTTACTTTTGATCCTTTATTTCATGCAGGTTGTTATTATGTTCAGGAAGCAGGCTCTATGTTTTTGGAACACGCATTAAGATCTTCTGTTGATCTGACACAACAACTTGCCGTTTTAGATCTATGCGCTGCGCCGGGAGGGAAATCAACTTTAATCAATAGTTTAATTACTGAAAGTAGTTTTTTAATTAGTAACGAAGTCATAAAACCACGAGCTGAAGTTTTAGCACATAATTTAAATAAATGGGGGACTTGTAATTCAGCCGTCACCAATTGCGATCCTCAAATATTTTCAAAACTAGATTCCGTTTTTGACGTGATTGTTGCCGATGTTCCTTGCAGCGGTTCAGGTTTATTCCGCAAGCAACCCGAAGCAGTTAACGAATGGAGTTTAGACAATGTAAATTTATGCTGTACGCGACAAAAAAGAATTGTCGGTGATTGCATTTCAAGTTTAAAACCGGGAGGAATTTTTATTTATTCTACTTGTTCTTACTCCAAAGAAGAAAATGAAACGAACGTTGAATGGATGCTAAATGAATTTGATCTTGAATTTGTAGAGATCCCACTCGACAAAAATTGGAATATCATTAAAACGGAATTTGGTTACCGTTTCTATCCGTATTTAACTAAAAGCGAAGGTTTTTTCTGCGCGGTTCTTAAGAAAAAAGGGGAACAACAGTCAGATCATAGTAAGAAACGTAAAAAATATCTTTTTGAAGAAATTTCAAAAAAAGAATTTGAACCTTTAAAAGACAAAGTTGAATTAAAAGATGATCATAAAATATTTCTTTTTGAAAATAATTACAAATTAGTGAACGTTTCGCTTTTTGATTTTATGAATCAATACGGAGGTAATTTATATTTCAAAAAAACGGGGACCACCATTGGAGAATTAAAACACAAAGATTTTTTACCGCATCATGAATTAGCTCAAAGTATTTATTTGAATTCTTCTTTTAATAGAGTTGAGTTAACCAAAGAACAAGCAATTGTTTTTTTAAGAAAAGAAAATTTGGTGATAAAAGCAGAAAAGGGAATTTGTTTAATGACCTATAAAAACCAAGGCTTAGGATGGGCAAAAGTTTTAGATAACCGCATCAATAATTATTTGCCAAAGGAATTCAGAATTTTAAATCAGACCGAATTTTAAGCGCCTAAATTGCGCAAAGCTGAAAACACGATCTTGATGTCTTTCTCAACCGAATAATCTTTAGAATAAGATAAAAACAATAAATTAATTTTGTCTGACTGCAATTCATTTTTAGAAGCATCAGCAGGTGTTAAAACGGATGGTTTTATTTCAGGCAGATCTTTTCTTGGCGCTTTACCATATCCAACCCACGAATAAATTCCCAACAACACTTTAAAACAATTGGTTATAAAATTTATTTTATTTTTCTGGATCCAAAATAACACTGGTGAAAAAAGCAAAAACAAACCCGCTGATGTTATATCAAACAAACGTTTTTTGCGCTTATTCTCGGGTTTTCCTACATTATTAATGTCTATCACATATAGATCACCTGCTGTATCAATGCTGTTACTTCCAATAATAGAAAGACTTTCAGGCGGCGCAATTTTAAAATCCACACCTTTTGTAACAAGCGTTAACATTTTATCGATAATGTTTTGAGAGGAAATATTTTTCGCACAAAAAATGATTTCGTTAATGGCGTGTACATCCACCATTTCATTTATCTGGTTAAAATTACCAATGTAAAATTGATTCTTAACACCATTGTCATTGTTACTCACAAACCCTACAAAACCGGCATTAATACGCGTTTCCTTTAATAAATTATATACACGGTCAAATTCTTCTTCACTTCCGATTATAACGATCCGTTTGCTTTTTTGTTCGGTTTTAAATTTAAATTGTGAGAGTCCGGCTGCGTTATAAATTAAACGTGTTATCAAATAAACTAAAATAGTATAGGCCGTTCCTAATAAAATTAAGGCGCGCGAGAAACGATAATTTTCAGGTAATAATGAATAAATAATTAAAATAATTGCAGTACCAACTAACACTCCGCGTATCATTTTTAAAA
>JANYCL010000357.1 GCA_025360355.1 Sphingobacteriaceae bacterium | reverse complement strand
TGATCAATTCATCCAATTCTTCAATGAAAAAACAATTTGGCATAATGGTCTTTGTATCACTCAGATCAAAAATTTCTTCACCGATTTTATTAAATACTTTAAAGTTCTTTCCCATCGCATCGCTCAATGCAAAATAATTTCCATTATCGCTTGTGTAATGGAACGGAGCTAATTCTTTTGTAGTCACCAATAACTTAGAAACAATTTCTTTCCCGGTTTCTGTATCATATTCGGTATACATGCTTTCCTGATCGGTACTTGAACTTCCAACATTATATTTTAAATACCAGACGCTGATTGTTTTTCCTCCATTATTTATTTTGATATCATAGGGATAATAGGTCTCAGCAAAATCTTTGACAATTTTCTTTTGCGCCATGTCAATTTTTACAATAGCATTTAGCGGCATATCCATTTCATAGCCATTAATGGTTTTCTTTTTTGTTATTTGAGCTGAAGTATAAACGTATTTTCCGTCAGGACTTAAAACAACAGGCGCTGTAATTAACCAGTTTGAACTTTCGTATTCAATTTTTTTGGTTTTGCGATTTACAACTTTAAATTTTCCTGCATCAGGAATAAAAACAAGATCCTTTGTAAAATTCACTACCTTGTATTGATTGCTAACGGCCATAGAATAAAGACCATCGTATTTTTCTTCGACCATTGTTTTCAGATCAATAATATGCAAGCTGGTATAATCTGCATAATAGAATTCGCCATTCATAAATCCGCAGGCCGCCGCTGTTACATTTTTCTTAATTGTTTTCGTAAATTTCTTTTTGCCGATGTTGTAAATTGATAAATTAAAATTTGGATAAGCTTTTCCTGAATTAACAACAACCTCGGAATCATTTAAAAAGAAAACTGTATAAACCATTGCGGAATCTTTATTGGTTGGATCTTTTATCTCGGCGTATTTACTAAAGTTGTTGAGATCCCATATGTATGCTGAAGTATTTCCTTTAGTATACAACCATCTTTTGTTCGGACTAATTCCTGCGAAGTAAATTGGATTATCCATGGCGGGCCGCTCAGAGATCACTTGCATGTTATTCGGTTGATAGACGCGGAGAGCTTTGTACGACATCCATCCATTCGTAATTAGACGTTTTCCTTCAGATGAAAACTTAATATGTTGAAAAACGCCGGGAGTTTGTTTCATAAGCTGACCCGTTTTAATATCAACGAATTTTATGCCTTTATAGGTTGCAAATGCAACTTGCGATGTTCCCGGCCAAAGATCCATATCAGAAATATATTCTTCATTAAAATTTTTTGTATCAGGTGTTGCAAGCGCGCGCGGCTTTCGTAAATATTGCTGACTCTGCGGTGCGAGATACCACGCGGAATATTGTTTTGGCATCATCACCTCGTAAACAATTTTATTTGTTTCGAGATTCATCACAAAAAAATTATCAGCAGTTGAACAGAACAACAAAGAGTCGCGTACTCTCAAACGCGTTACAGATGCAATATCATTTAATAAAGAAACCGTTTGAGATAAATTGCTTAGTTGTTGTTTAACTAAAGAAGTAACAGTTCCTGAAGTAATTGCCATGATCACTTCCTGTTTTTTTGCGTAAGGCACGGCATGATAAACATATTCAGTTTGGGGAAGCGCGTTTGAAGAAACTGTTTTTTTCTCATCTACATCAAACAACAAACTAAAAGAACCAACACTGATGTAAGCTGTATTTCCTTTACCCGTAAAATAACAACCGCTGATTGCAAGGCTACCATACCATTCGCTGTTGGGTTGTCCTTTTATCAATTCTGTTGTTGTGGATTTAAAATAAAGCTCTAGTCTTTGTTCTTTAAAACTATAGATCAGTAATTCATTATTAGCACACACCATCAACAGATCTCCTGTCGGATTAACAGAAAGATTTTTGGCAAGATAAGGCAGATCCACTTCATCAATTATCTCGGAAGTCTCCGTATTTAAAATGGTAAGTGCATTTGAACAAACAGCAAAATGTTTCTCCCCCGGAAGGAATTGAACAAAATCCATGTACGAAAAACCAAACTCTTTTGGAATAATGATCTTGATGTCCTGAAGCTGGGAGAGGGAGAATAAAGGAGTAAGTATAAGGAGAATGAATAGACGTTTCATTTGTATTCAAAGGTATGAAATCTGAAGCAGAAAGGAATTAATGATATAAAAACAAAAATGTTAGTAAATGCTATAAAATATAGCAACCAATTGGGTAAACTGTCCGTAAATTTGTCCGTAAGCATAACTTTATACTTTTATGATTAATATTAATTTTTACTTAGATAAAGCGGATAAAAACCACTTTTCTCCTATTCATTTGGTAATTGTAAAAAACGGAGTTAAAATAAAAAACTCAATCGGAGAAAAAATTCGTAGCAAGGATTGGGACGCGAAGGTAAAACTCGTAAAACCTTCAGAATACCGTCACAAATCAATAAATCAGTACATATTATTTTTAAAAAAGGAAATTCAGAAGTTTATAGATTCTTCCACCCAAAGCCAATTAACTGATAAAAAAATAAAATCAAAGATTAAATCACTTGTTGAAAGAAAAAAAATTAGCTCTAATAATACGATGGTTTATGAAGACAGTGGATATTTAGAAGGAAAGGAAAAAATAACATTTGTTGATTTGTTTGCCGGCGCAGGTGGGTTTAGTGAAGGATTTCTTCAGGCAGAGCATGAAAATAAATTGTATGATTTTTTAGTTGCTAACGATATCAATGAGAATTGTGAATTAACGCATTTAGCAAGATATAACCATCAATTAGGGCTGGACGCTGAATTTTTGA
>JANYCL010000127.1 GCA_025360355.1 Sphingobacteriaceae bacterium | reverse complement strand
TTTTTTGAGATAAGTTGTATGGCTTCAGTTTATCTACTAAAGCTTTATTATCCTCTAATACCTTCACTAATTTTCCATCTGCTGTATGCAATTCAAAAACAGTTGGTGTATTTGCATTACTGTAAGAGCTAACATAATATTTATGGCCATTTGTAAAATCCGCATCTGTTGTTCCTTCTGCAGTTGACAATAATTTTTTACCGCTGCCTTTTAAATTAACGCTGTACATATCGCGGTTGATCGCGCCACGCTCTGTTGATGTATAAAATAATGTATTTGTTTTTTCATCGTAACCTTTGAACTCAATTACATCCCAGTTTCCTTTTGTTATTTGATTTATCAGTTTTCCATTCATATCATAATAATACAAATGATTGAATTCATCCATTTCACTACTCCAAATAAATCCTTTATTATTTGGTAAAAAAGTCAGGTCATCAGTAATATCAATATAAGTTTTAGCTTCCTGAGTTAAAATTACTTTTGATTTTCCATCTGTTGCATCGGCAAACAATAACTCGATCTTGTTTTGTAAGCGGTTCATCCTTTGAATACACAAATTTGTATTGGAAGCCCATGTAATACGCGGGATGTAAATATCTTTTTCTGTACCAATATCTGCTGATATAGTTTTCTTTGATGCTACGTCGTAAATATGAACCGACATAACCGAATTATCTTCTCCGGCTTTCGGATATTTGAAGGTTACCGGTTCAGGATATAAAGCTCCATTGTACATTTCCATTGTGTATTCCTTAACATTGCTTTCATCCCAACGCACAAAAGCCAGATACTTTCCATCTGCACTCCATTCAAAATAATTCGCTCTCGAAAATTCCTCTTCATAAACCCAATCTGCCCAGCCGTTTTTAATTTTATTGTTCAAACCATCGTTTGTAACCTGAATTTCTTCACCGGTTTCTAAGTTTTTGTAGAATAAATTATTGTCGCGGACAAAAGCTACTTTTTTGCTATCCTTAGAAAAAGTCGGGAACATTTGTTTACCGTTAGAACTTAGTTCAGTTAATTTCTTGGTTGCAATATCAAAAATGTAACTATTGGATTTTGATGAGTGACGATATATCTGACTTGATTCCTTCGATAAAATTATCTTGGTTTCATCAGGACTAAATTGATAACGTTCTAACGAAATTGCTTTCCCGTTAAATTTAACATCTTCACCTTTCACCAATACTTCTACTTTTGTGCCGCTCTTAATTTCATATTTCACAAGATCAAAAAGATCACCTGCTTTTTCCAGATCTGTATAATGCAAACCATTATTCATTGCGTTATAACCATCAGGATAAGCCATTCGGAAAGTGGATTTCAGCCAAATATCTTCAAGGGTAATTTTGGTTTGGGCATTTAAGCCTATTGCTAGAATTAAGGTTAAAAAGAGAAGTGCTTTTTTCATGAGATTGGTTATTAATTCTGTGAAATTAGCAATAAAAACAGCTCATTTCCTACCCCAAAAGGCGGTAAATTGGGCTTTACTCAATTATTGACACATTTCAATAAGTTTTTAATAAAGGTTTGAATTATTTATTTAGTTTAGCATCTATAATACCGTAATTATGCAAAAATACCGCGCTTTAATAGTTGATGACGAAGAGAACAGCCGCAGCAATACTAAAAATATGCTCCAGAATTATTGTCCCGAAATTGATGTTGTTGGCGAAGCCGGCAGCGGAATGGAAGGCAAAGTAAAAATTCAGGAATTAAAACCACACGTTGTTTTTTTAGATATTAATATGCCTGGCATGAATGGTTTTGAAATGCTGGAAGGCATTTACAACCGCGATTTTTGTGTTGTATTCTTAACTGCTTATAGTGAACATGGCATTAATGCAGTTAAAGCAGGTGCAACTGATTATTTAATGAAACCTCTTATTTTAGGAGAATTACAAGGCGCAATCCGCAAAGTGATTCAACATTACGAAGCAAAAGGCGGCGTTGGTAAAGGTGAAGCTGATAAGAACATGGTTTTAATTAACCACAGTAAAGGTTTTAATTTAATTGATTTTAAAGATATTGTTTGGTTAGAAGCCAATGATAATTACACAACTTTATATTTAAACACAGGTAAGAAAATTGTAGCCTCCAAAACTTTAAAAGAGTTTGAAGCAATTTTACCGGTTACCGATTTTTTCCGTTCGCACCGCTCTACTTTAATTAACGTAAGTTATATTAAAGAATACTCGAACAACGAAGGCGGAGAAGTTATTTTAAGTGATGGTACACACGTACAAATATCAAAAGCACGCGTGCAGGAGTTCGGCGATTTCATTAAGAACCGTTCTGTTTCTCCTAAATAATCGCTATCTTTATTCCTTACAGTTTAGCCCTTATTGGCAAAAATAAGATCATATTTGCCCTATTTATTTATTCTATCCTCCTACCTTTTAAATGGTCAGGATAAATCTTTTACATATCAACATTACGGACCGGAAGAAGGATTAAATAACTCCAACGTTTGGGCGATAAAACAAGGACCGGATGATCTGATGTATTTCGCCACCCAAAATGGAGTTTATAATTATGACGGTTATGATTTTGTAAAACTTCAGCCACGCAATTTAAAATCAAATTTCATCCGTAACATAAATTTCAATGCATTTAATTTACTGATCTCAAATGAAGATGGTGTTTTTGAATTCGATAACAAAACAAAAAGCGCCAAAAAAATTGAAGAGTTTAAATTTGAGAAAAAAGCTGATGAACTTGTCATAAACGGTGATTATGTCTACAACCTCTCGAGTCAGGTAACCATTAGTTGTATAAACTTAAAAACAAAGCAATTTTACACAGACAATATTGGGAAAGATCCGGAGAACCGCGCGTGGTGTATTTTTAAAAGCAAAGACAAAAAAGTTTATGCAGGAAGAAAAGATGGCTTATATGTTTTTGAAGACGAAAAACAAATAAAAATAAAACAGATAAAAAACATGCCTATTTATTCTGTAACTGAAGATAATGCCGGAAATCTTGTAGTTGGAACTGATAACAAAATTATTGTTCTGGATAAAAATCTTAGAGTTTCCAAAGAATATTTTCCAAAATTCAAGGCTGCTAAAACTTTTCAAATTACAGGCGACAAAACGATCGACAAACTAACAATTGATAAATACAACCGCTTCTGGTTTACAACCTATCCGGATAACAATTTGTATTTATTTGAAAACAATGTGCTGTATGATGTATTTGAAATTCTAAATATTTCAACAACCGTAATTAATAGTATCTCTAAAGACAAAAATGAAAATATTTGGATAAGTACATTTAATGATGGAGTTTATTTTATTCAAAATCCGTTCTTAAATAATTTTTCATTCACATTAAAAGAGAAAAGCTTAACCGTTAACGAGGTGAGTTTGCAGGGAGATTTTATTTTAACAGCAACCAGTAATGGTCTATATGGTTTTAATTACAAAACATACGACCTGAAAACACTCTCAAGTCCGGATGAAAGTTTTGTAGAGCCGATCTTTAATATAGTTTCAGACAAGAACGATTATTATTATTCAGTTAGAAGTAATTTTAACACAGCTAAAAAAAGTCTCATAAGCGGGAAAGAAATATTAAAATTCAACCCAATTCTTGATTTTGATTCGAAGTACGTTTATTTGCTTAAAGGAAAAGAGGCGCTAATAGCAGAAGCAGGAACTATTTATAAGATAAACATTACCACTAATAAAATTCTCGACACCATTGTCTCATTTCCTGATTACAGAATAAAAATAAACTCAATGCTCTTAAAAGATAACTTGTTATTCATAGGAACACTGAATGGGCTAACTATTGCCGATCTCAAAACCAAAAAACACAATACCTTAAATGATTCCATTTTCAATTTTCCGATAAATCACATCAATCTCATAAATAACAAAATTTACATTGCCCATGAAGGTGGTTTTAGTATTTACGAGGATAAAAAACTAATTACTCAAATAGGAAATTCAACAACAGGAAACATAAAATTAAGCGCAGTTAAAAAAATAAAATATTACGATAACCACATTTGGCTCGCCACCTTGAACGGACTTTATATGTGCGACATGGATCTGCAGCCGATTATCAAATACAGTAAAACAAGCGGCTTACTATCAAACACAATTAATGATATTGTTTTTAACGGTCAAACAGCTTGCATTGCAACCGATAGAGGAATCTCAATTGCAAATACTAAAGAATTATTAGCTAACCGATTTAAACCGGGACAAGTAAAAATTATTTCTTATCAGATCGATACGCATGAGTTTTACGAGATACCAAAACTCTTAAAATTAAAAGCTTCCGAAAATAATTTGGTTATTAATTTTTTGAGTCCGGTCTTTAATAAACCAAACAAACAATTTTTCAGATATAAGTTTGATAAGTCGTGGCAGAATATTACGGATTTCCAGGTGAATTTAGGTTCAATTCCAGGCGGAAAACACAGCATTGAGATCATTAGCTCTTTAGATAATATTAATTGGAGCGAGCCTTTTATAATTGATATTGAAAAGGATGCATCAATTACCGAAACTGCGTGGCTTTATGTTGTGGCTAGTATTTCGGCATTGTTTTTGATAATAGTAATTAGTTATTTCTGGGTTAAGAACGTTAAAAGGAAAGCTAAGAAGAGAATTCAGGATGAACAACAAATTAATTTATTAAAACATCAGGCCATGAACTCTTTGTTGAGTCCGCATTTTATATTTAACTCGCTTACTTCCATTCAAAACTATATTAATACCAATAATAGTTTAATGGCGAGCGAATATTTAGCAAAATTCTCACGCTTGATACGGATGATCATTGAGAAAGCTTCTCAAAGTCAGATCACATTACGTGATGAAGTTGTTCGTCTGAATTATTATTTAGATCTGGAGAAAGAACGTTTTAAAAATAAATTCGATTTTAAAATTGAAG
>JANYCL010000121.1 GCA_025360355.1 Sphingobacteriaceae bacterium | reverse complement strand
CCAATTATGCACACATCATCAACTTGTTCCATGTCGCCTCTCCAGCTGGTGAAAGTGTTTTCAAGTATGTTGCGCTGTTCGTTCATTGGTAAATTTTTGTTTCTTAAAATAAGATCTGCCAATTGTTTGTATTTGAATTTTTTTCCTTTTGGTCCGCCGAATTGATCGGCATAACCATCAGTAAATAAATAAACCAAACTTCCTTTTGCAAGCGTGAGCGCATGCGTTGTGAAGGAAGTATATTTTTCACTTTTCCCAACAGGTTGTTTGTTGGCGGTAATTTCAGTCAGCTCTTCGCTGTTTATATACCATAACGGATTGTTGGCCCCCGCCCATGCGATCTCGTGGGTTTTTCTATTGATCACACAAAGTGAAATATCCATTCCGTCTTTTATATCGGTGTGACCTTTTTTAAAAGTATCAACAACCATCTCCGTAACTTTATCTAAGATCTCTCCCGGCTTTACTAAATTTAATTCTCCAACAGCTTTGTTCAATGCATTGCTGCAAACTAAACTTACCATTGCTCCCGGTACACCGTGACCGGTACAATCAGCAGCGGCCACAAAAAAATAATCGCCTTTATTTTCTGCAAAATAAAAATCGCCCGCAACAATATCTTTTGGTTTATATAAAATAAAACTATCAGGCACCGAACCCGAAATTTCGCCGGGAGGAGGAAGAATAGCTTCTTGTAAACGTTTTGCGTAAGTAATACTATCAATGATCTCAGTATTTTTCTGACTGATCTCTCTGTTTTTTTCTTCAAGCTCTTCTTCGTATTCTTCTGAATCGCTACGGAAATATTGTACAATAAAGAAAATAACCATGAACACAGTTAATACAGAAAATGTAGAATAGATCCATTGTGCATTTTCAGGAAGCAAAACTAAAGGTGCAAATGTTGATTGATAAAGTGTAACTAAAAAGAAAGCCGAAATGTTTAATCCAAATAAAAAATAAATGGTACGCTTGTTTTTAAATAAAATTAAAGGAAGAGTGGAGGAAGTCAGCAATAAATATTTATCGCCTAACTCAGAGCTGTTGTGAATACAAACTCCCACTAAAAAAAATAAAGGAATGATAGCGAAATAATATCTGCAAAATTTTAATTGTCCGATAGCATTTAAATAAGGCGGTAGCCCGAAGGCAAACATAAAAGGAATGGTGAAATATAAAACATTTGGCAGGTGAAATAGAGGTGCGCTAACCGAGAAAGCGATCATCGATAACACATTTAAAATACTCATCCGATTAATAAACAAGAGACTTTTTCGGTCGTGGGGATTATTTGCGAGCCGTAAACCAGAAATGGTGATCTTTTTCCAGACGTAATAAATGTAGTTTGAACTCATTTTTTACCGGGTTTACTTATTGGTTATACCCCGATAAACGACAATGGTTACAATTATAACGTTAAAAATATTGGAAAGTAACTTTTTAAAGAGTTTTTTAGGGTAAAAGTGCTGGAAACCCAGTGTTTACTGGCTATTTGGAGGGAGTGAGAGCAACTTCTTCATCATTTTTAAAAAGCGTACGCTTAACCTCTACACCAAAAGCATCATAAAATATCCAAACACTATCACGAAGATCTTTTTTAAACCAGCCCTTATAACGTGGTTTTCCGTTTTCGTAATATACAGTATTGCCGCCGCTGCGTATTCCATTATCATAATAACATTCGCTCCACATGAAACCATTAGCGTAAAAAGCAAGCCATTGCCCGTGACGTTTTCCAAATCTGAAAAAGCCTTTGAATTTAGTGTTTCCGTTTTCGTATTTATCTAAATAGTCTCCGGTATAATCTTTGCTCGGGGGTTCGGTTACATAAGAGTTTTTTTGTTTTTCTTCTTCAACTGTAACTGTGGATGTAGTTTGTGCAACTGAATCTTTAGATGCTGAGATCCACTTATCTGTTCCGCTATTGCAGGAAAATAAAATTAAAAATGGTAGAAAATAAAAAAGCTGTTTCAAATTCATAATACAAATATAAAAACTATTTTTTTCGTTCGATGGAATACACCACTAATTGTTCCAGACTATTACGTGATGCTGACTCGGGGAAGTCTTTCAATAAAGTTAAGGCTTTATTTTTATAATCCAGCATTATTTTTTCAGCATATGCTATACCGCCCTTGGCAATTACAAAATCAATAACAATTTTAACTTTATCAGAATCGGTGTTATGATTTTTAATGATGTTGATGATTTTCCTTTTCTCAATCCACGTGCTTTGATTGAGAGCGTAAATTAAAGGAAGTGTCATTTTCTTTTCCTTAATATCGATACCGGTTGGTTTGCCGATCTCTTCACTGCTTC
>JANYCL010000316.1 GCA_025360355.1 Sphingobacteriaceae bacterium | reverse complement strand
TGAATGTAAGAAGAAGGAGCAATTACTTTTGCAGATAATCTATCGAACTTAATAGCTAATTTACCTGAAGCACCAGAAAGTACTTGTAACATTTCAGCTTCAACGTTTTTAAGTTCGGCTTGCATTTTGTTAAGGTTAGTTACAACAGCTGCCATTGGTAAATGGTAGAAGTTTTCAACTCCCCAAGTCATTTCCATGCCATCATCCTTAGCTCCGCTTGCAACCGGTTTAATACTTCCGATCTTTCTTTTCAGGCCTTGATAATCATCATCTAATATCTTAGTCTTTTTATCCTTCTGCATATCATCCAACATACCAATTAGGCTATTATGCAATTTCATTAATTTATCTTGCAACTCATTAGCTGTAAGAGGTCCGCTTTCAGGAGAGGCAGCATCACTACCGATTAACTCGTGAGAAGGGATATCATAATTGTCAATTGAACCAACTGATTCAAGATACTTTAACTGAGCAGTATCTCCCGATTTTGGGTTTTCATACTTTTCAGTTTTAGCTATTATATTAAATTTAACCTGATCAATATACTTACCCATTTCTGTAAGGAGTACTTGGGCTTGTTTTGCTTTATCGAAATAAGGTTTTGCAGCAGGGTTTCCGTTAATGGTATTCTCGAAAGATTCGGTAATACGCAAATTGTTTGCTGTAAGGCTTTTTTTACTTGCCTCCATACTCTCGTTCACAACTATATAACCGTGTAAGATTTGTTTGGATACGTTCATAGCCAAAAGAGCTGTTAGTACGAGATACATCATACCAATCATCTTTTGCCTCGGGGTTTCTTTGCCACCACTCATTTTTTCTAGTCTATTTTAAGTGAATACTTTTATAAATTAAATTCCTTATTAGTATAATTGAATAATGACATAAAGTAACATCACTATTCAATTATTTAACTAATAAATTTTATTAATGCTTCATTGCGCTTAACATGTTACCATAAATCTGGTTCAATGATGTTAAGTTAGAAGACAATTTAGACATTTCCTGACGATAGATCTTAGTATCATCAACAGAATCATGAAGGTTTTTCATTAGATCATTTAAACCGTCATAAAACTTATTAGTAGCGTCTAAATGTTCTTTTGAACCTTGTAATTGTAGTTCATAAGTAGCATTTAATGCGCCTAAGTTTTTAGAAACTTTGTTTAATGATTCACCAATAGAAGTACCGGCATCGTTTGAACTAGCAAGACTTTCCATTGTAGCAGCTGCATTTCTATATGTACCAGCTAAGTCAGCTACGCTTTTTGAAGCGGATTTAACGCTATCAACATATTCGTTAGTTGCAACGGTTGCACTTCCGATATCAGACATTTTACTTGCTGTATCGCTTAATGAATGCATTCCTTTGCTTAAGCTTTGAATTAATTCAGGACCAATTTTAGCATCTTCTAAAAGATTATCTAATTGGTTTGATATAGGAAGATCACTTCCTTCTTCTCCTGCTTCAACAGCCATACCACCTAATTCAGGGTAAGCTAATGACCAATCATATTCTTCATGTGGAATATCAGATGCGAATAATGCGAATAAGAACGCCTCAGTACCAAGGCCGAGAATTAACATCGGTCCTGACCCAGGCCAGTGCATAATTTTAAATAATGCACCCAAGATTACAACGGATGCACCAAGACAAGATGAAAGGTGTAAGAATTTCTTAAATCCCTTTACTTTAGGAAGTTTGTAACTCATAGCTCTTTTTGTGTTAGTTAGTTAGTTAGTTAGTGTTTGTTAGTTAGTGTTTGTGTTTGTTTGTGTGTTTGTTATTCGTGCTATAAATTAAATATCATCACCTTTGGAACGACCTAAATAAGTCATTACGTTTCTGAATCCTAAATAACATTTAGCAGTATCTTGATATTCGTAAGTTCTTGTCGAGTTTTGTAAATAGTAACCAATATCTTTCCAGCTACCACCACGAATTACTTTACGTTTTAAAACATTTGCATCTTTATCCTGAGCATCATACAAGTAATCAGGGTTTAAGTCATGTTCAAAATCATAAGCTGATTCATCGTATGCGTTGCTTGTCCACTCCGATACGTTTCCGGCCATACAATATAAACCGAAATCGTTAGGGTTATAAGAGTAAATATATACTGAGTGGAATCCACCATCATCAATATAAGAACCACGCATTGGTTTATAGTTACCTAAGAAACAACCATTCGCGTTACGGATGTAAGGACCACCCCAAGGATACGGAGATAGATCAAGATCACCACGAGCAGCTCTTTCCCACTCTGATTCAGTTGGTAAACGGAAATCATTAACTATTGTTTGACCTGATCCGATCAAGAAATTGTTTAATAATAATGAACGCCAAATCGAGAACGCACGTGCTTGTTTCCAGCTAATACCTACAACCGGATATTGATCGTAAGCTAAATGCCAGAAGTACATGTTAGTCATTGGCTCATTAAATGAATAAGTATAATCATGAACCCAAGCTAAGGTATCAGGATAAACATTAATAACGTCTTTAATGATAAAAGCAGAACGGTCAACACCTTTACGTTCCCGTGGAACATAATTACCTTGTCCAACAGAAACCTGATCTTTTACATTATAAGTACCTAAAGTTTTTGCGTCTTTACCCGGATCACCTACAGGAGTTGACGGAGAACCCGGAGCACCATTTTGGCCATCATTTAATACTACACCATTGATGTAATCAGCTTTTTTGTATTCGTGAGCTGCATCCTGAATATCAGGAGATTTTTGTGGTTGAAAACGGTTTGATTTAGAAGCTGCTAAACGGATATCTATTCTATAGTACTCGTAATTTAATTTACGTGTATCAATTTCCTTACGGTTATAGAAACGTTCTGCTTCCGGTAAATACATTGGCTGTAAGTCGGCACGGTAATCTTCATCAGGACTATCCCAATTGATATGCTTTTCCCAGTTGATATAAGGGTCTTGTAAATTATTATCACCTTTATATATAGGCCACATATCCAAGAAGTCTTCCTGAGGAATTTGAAATTCTTCAGCTTCAGGGTTAGAACCGAAGGCTAATAATTTGCGTGCTATTGAATCACGAACCCAATAAACGAATTGGCGGTACTCATTATTCGAGATCTCGGAGTCATCTATATAGAATGCCTGAACAGAAACCATTTTTGATTTGGTTGTGTGAGCCATTGTAGTTTCCTCGTCGCTTGGACCCATGTGGTAACTGCCCATAGGAATCCAAAGGGTACCGAAAGGATCGGGTTGAAACCACGGTTCGCGACCGCCAACACCAATCAACTCGCCGGTTTTTTGATTACAGCCTGTGACAACTGCAACAAAAGACGCTAATACCAAGAGTTTTTTCATAATTGTTCTTTTAGTTTATAACCTTAAACCGGCTTCTTAGTTACAACTTGCTGTTATCAACAAATTATTAACAAATGGCTAGTAAAGAGGTTTTAACGATAGTTTCTTAAAAAGGTTACAATATTATTAATCTAAGAACCTAACGTTACCATATACGGTAGGTTTTACAGTCTTTTTAGTCATGCAATAACCTATCATAATTTCGTGAGTACCAGATGTATAACCCTTAATTTTCGACAATGTATAGTCGTAAGAGTATCCAATCTTCAAGCTCTTGTCTTTTAATAATCTAACACCTAACATTGGTGCAACTGCGTCTTCCATACGGTAAGTTACTCCAACCCAGATCAACTTATCATATTCATAAGTTAAATTAAAGTCTAACTGAGTAGTAGCAGCATCCGATTTAACTTTAATGTTTGGTGCTAAAGTATTACGAGGGTTTAAGTTAAATGTATAACCAGCCACTAAATAGTAGTGACGAGCCATTTGGAACTTAACATCTGAAGTTGCTTTAAGTGTTTGAGAAGGTAAGTGAGTAGAAGACAAACCTACATATAACTTGTTAGGGATTTGGTAAAATGCACCAAAACCTAAATCGTAAGATACTTTACTTAAGTTAGGGTTAGTAGCACCATTAGCGTTTGCGTAACCAGGGATCGTAACATCTGTCTTTCCCGGCTCCGGAGTTATCCAGTCCTGAGAAATTTGTTTCTGAAGAATACCTCCATCGATACCAATACCTAAACGGCCTTGTCCGATCGGGCGGTTGTAAGCAACAGCAACACGTCCGAAAAATGTTTTATCAGCGCCAATTTGGTCGCTCATTAAATTTACACCTACACCAAGGTAAGGTAAAACCGGCATATCAAAACTTAATAATCCCGTTTTTGGGGCACCAGCAAAATTAACCCATTGCTGACGGTATTGAATATTTGCACAAATCGCATTACTTGTTCCTGCATAACCAGGATTGTAAATTAATTTACTGTGCATAAACTGAGTGAACTGTGGGTCCTGCTGAGCCATTAATACGCTCGTAAAACCTGCAAACGCAACTACAACTTTTGTAAATAGTCTTTTCATCATATTGGTTTTTTTATAAAATTTTCATGCCGGCACAATCATACCAAACATACTTAGGGCACTAAATTAGTTAAAGAATTTTAAAAAACAAACCCCGTAATCTATTTTTTGTTAAAAAGTTAGCCCTATTTAGACTAAATCTAAATAATTAATTATTGCTCAAAACCATCTGGAGGGTATTCCGACTTCTTTGTTCCATTAAAATGGTTTTATTTTCAGTCAATTTTTCGATGGTTTGCTGATCGTAATTCCGGATGGTCAATAATTCTAATCCTGAATTGTAAAGCACTTTAAATTGTTGCTGCAATTCAATGATCAATGGTTCTGTTTTTGCAGGATCCTCATCAATGCAAACAGAAAAACTTATGGCCGAGTTTTGCATCAAATGAATTTTAACACCATACCTCGAAAATTCATCAAAAATTAAACTCAAATTATCTTCATCAATGAACGAAAAATCTTTTGGCTGAATTGAGATCAGCATTTGATTAATTTTAAAGATATAACTTGCTATTGGAAACCGTTTATCACTATTAGAAATAAGAGTTCCTTTTTCCGCCGGACTTAAAAACGATTTTACAAAAAGCGGAATGTTTTTGTTTTGCAAAGGTTTAATGGTTTTTGGATGTATTACAGAGGCTCCGTAATAGGTGAATTCAATCGCATCATGATAAGTTAACTCATCAATTTTTTTTGTGTTTTTAAACCATTTAGGATCCGCATTCAAAACTCCGGGAACATCCTTCCAGATAGTAACACTTTCTGCATTGACAAAGTACGCTAATAAAGCTGCAGTGTAATCTGATCCTTCCCTTCCTAAAGTAGTTGTAAAGTTTTCTGAAGTTCCGCCAATAAAACCCTGCGTGACAACAATTTTATTTTGTGATATAGTTGGTAAGAATTGCTCATTAATAAGCTTTTCACTTAACTCATAATTTACTTTTCCTTCACGATAAGTATTGTCTGTTTGAATGATCCCGCGGGCATCAACCCATTTATTTTTTATTCCAACTTCAGTTAAATATGCCGAAATGATTTTTGTAGAAATTAATTCTCCCATACTAACAATTTGATCGTAAACCTGATTGTAATTTGTGATGGGCTCTTCTTCTATTATCCAATTTATTTCAACAAAAGAATTTTCAATATCATTATAAACTACATGATCCTTATTGGGAAAAAGAGAATTCAAAATAATAGTATGATAGTCTTTTATCTTTTGTAAAAAACTTTCTGCGTTCCCTTCTTTATTAAAATAAGCGTTAACCAGTTCTTCCAGACCGTTAGTAACTTTTCCCATCGCAGAAACAACGACAATAGTTTCCTGCCCGGCAAATTTCTTCAAAATTTCGGCTACATTTTTAACGGCATCGGCATCTTTTACTGATGCACCTCCAAACTTAAATACCTGCATAAATTATGTGGTAAAATTAACCATTTTATATTGTGTTGGACATAAAAAAAACCGCCCTTGATCAGAGCGGTTTTAAATATTTTAAGACTGTTTATTTTCCTGCAGGCTGACCTTGTGGCTGCTGAGGTTGTTGTTGCTGTTGGGCTGGTGCCTGTTGCGGCATAACTGCTCCTGCAGCCTTTTTCTTAGTCACCGATTCGCTGTTAGTACTTGTTTTTTCTCCTGATGTTCCTGTTTTAGGCGTCATCAATAAACTAAATACTAATAATAAAATAGCTAAGGTCCAGGTTGCTTTTTCGATAACATCAGCACCACGGCGAACACCCATAATCTGGTTAGCAGCACTAAACTGACTGGAAATACCGCCGCCTTTAGAATTTTGCATTAAAACCACTAAAATCAGCAGGCCGCAAACGATAATTAATAAAATAGAAAGTATCATGATATATAAATTTTACTTGTTTTCTTTTTTCAAACCTTCAATAAGGGACGCAAAGTAAGCACTTTTTTGTGGAAATCTCAAACTTAAAATTTCATAGGCCCTAACTGCCTTCGAAATATTGCCTTGAAGGGCATAGATCTTAGCTAAGGTTTCGGTCACTAAATGCTCATTTTCGAGTAAACTTTCCTTGGCATTGGCATTGGCCTCATAAAAGCGCTGGTTCGGATCAAGACGGATATTACCAGGTTCTGAATCAATGATCTTATCAATAATTGCCTTTTCTTCTTCCTTTTTATCCTTCGGTTTTTTGAATTCGGTTATAATTCTTGATTCGACTTCTTCAACTTCTTCTTTTTTGATCTCCTCTACTACTCCATCTTCTTTTTTAAGATTCTGTAACCAATCCGTGAAACTGCCTGAGTTTATTTTTTTCTTTTCTTCAATCTTAACTTCCTTCTTCTCCGTTTTCTTTTCTGTTGTAAACCAATCTTTAGTTTTTAAAACTTCAGTTTCAACGATCGCGCTTACAACTTGTTTTTCGATTTCCTTTTCTACTTGTTGGGTTAATTCTTCTTCAGTTGGTTTGTTTTTATGAGAGTGAAGTTCGATCGCTTTTAAGTGTTCTATTTCTGATGTTTGTTTTTGAACTACAACTTCTTCTTTAACAGATTCGGCGGCATTCAAGAGATTATATAACCTTGAGCGATTCGGAATTGAAATTGCAGTTTTACGTAATGTATTCTGATAAATTCCACTGTCGAATTTTTTTGAGACAAGCGTTAACAGCATATGCGCCGACTGAAAGAACGGAAATTGTTTTTTTAGATCCTGCAATTTTTCCAGATCTCCATAATTAGATTTATGGGGCGTAGAAATAAGTTGTATGAGTTCAGTTTGTTTCACGAAAATCAAAAATACATTATTTTACCAATTATTAAATGCCTTGTTAAAAATATCCTCGGTTAATTGTCTGTAAATTTCAATAACCAAGTCTGGTTCTCTATCATTAATGCTTTCTGTACTCTTATAATCTGCAAACCGCGTAAAACTTTGCTCAAAACTTTTACCAACATCAAATTTATTAGTGTATTTAACGCTAACTGTAATTGTTAATCGGTTTAAACCGGCTAAGTCAGTACTTTTAATTGCCACCGGCGAAACGTTATAATCAACGATATAACCTTCAAATTGCAGATCACCGTTCCTGCTAACTAATCCTAAACGTGTTTGTGATGAAACCACATCTCTTAATTTCTCGGTAAACCGTTGAGATAAACTTGGCGCGCCTAAAGTTGTGTTATTGGTAAAAAATCCGACCGAAATTGTTTTTGCTTCTGTAGGGATTGAGGC
>JANYCL010000278.1 GCA_025360355.1 Sphingobacteriaceae bacterium | reverse complement strand
TCGCTTTGCGAATCGGGTGAGGTTGGGATTAAGATTTTTTAACGCCCCGTGGTTAATACTACGGGGCGTTTTTAGTTTATACCGACTGGTTCATTTGAAAAATTATGTTACTTTTATTTTAGGTAATATAACCCCTTAATATGACCAACGAAGAAAAGATCAATCTTATCGGACAAAAAATTGTCCTTCTTTCAAATAATCTCGATAAATATAAAAACGAACTGTCGCAATTGCAGTTCGAACTTAATGTTTTAAAGTCGGGTAAAAATGTTGCCGAAAAAGTTACACCTGTTATCGAAGAACCAAAAGTTGTTCAACCTGTGAAACCGGTCCTTCGGCAAACTCAGGATAGTGAAGAAATTAAAACGGAGCCAATAATTGAAACGGTTCAAAACGTAACCATTCAGCAACCGCCACCAAAACCAAAAAAAGAAGCATTAGGTTTCGAGGAAACTATTGGTGCGCGTTGGTTCAGTATTATTGGTATTGTTGTTTTGGTTTTAGGAATTGCCATTGGTGTAAAATATGCGATCGATCAGAATTTAATTGATGAGACCACACGTTTAGTGTTAGGTTATTTAGCAGGCGGAATTATTTTAACGCTTGCTTTAGTTTACAAAAAGAAATACGATGTCTTCAGTGCCATTTTATTAAGCGGAGCCATGGCAGTTATGTTTTTCACAACGTATGTCGGCTATTCGCATTATCATTTTTATTCCGCGCCCGTTGCGTTTTTTATCATGACTGTATTTACAGCATTTACGGTTTATGCAGCGCATATTTATAATTATGAGATCATTGCTTTAATTGGTTTAGTCGGCGGTTATGCAATTCCTCCTCTGTTAAGTACTGGCAGCGGTGAGATCCAATACATGTTTGGTTTTATGTTGGTTTTGAATTTAGGTGTATTAATATTATCATTTAAAAAATACTGGAAGTTCGTTAATCATGTCGCTTACGGATTATCTTGGTTAATTTTTGCAGTGTGGATGGCTTCATCGTATAATGCAGATGTTTATTTCGGTAGGACTATGTTCTTTGCGACCGCATTTTATTTAATATTCTATTTGTCATTCATCTCTTACAAAATTTTCCGTAACAAACCATTTAGTGCATGGGATGTGATTTTAGTATTGAGTAACAGTTTAATTTATTTTGGGATTGGTTACAATGCAATGAATACTGAATATTACGAACAATATCAAGGATTATTCTGTGTTGCGAATGCCATTTTCCATTTGGGATTTGCCATGTTATGCCGCAAAAAAGAAGTGACAGACAAGACTATTTATTATTTTATTATCGCGATGGTGATCAGTTTTATTACGATGGCAATTCCAATTCAGCTCGATGGAAATTATGTTACGATCATTTGGTTGTGCGAAATGGTTATTCTGACATGGATGACGAAGAAAACAAATATCAATACTTATAAATATTTGGCATACGGAATTACATTGCTTGCGTTTTGTAGTCTGTGGCACGATTGGAGTAATTATACTTACTTCAGTAACTACACAAGTACAACATTAGCATTAAAACCTTTAATGAACCATTATTTTTTAACCAGCATTATTGGAACACTAGTTTTTGGTTTTGTTTGGTGGTTAAATAAACAAATGCTTTCCGATAAATTGAGTAAAATTGCGAATGTAGTTTTAATTGTTTTTGGATTAATAGTTTGTTACATGACATTTGGTAACGAGATCATGTTGTATTTCGATATCCAATATAAATTATCAGAAACAAAACATATTGGTGATTACGGTTATGATTGGACAGATCATGACAGTGCATGGAATTCTTATTCCGGATTGTGGATGATAATTTACAGTATTGTTTTTGTCGCAGTGATGAGTTGGTTCAGTATAAAAAAATTCAGCAATACTGTTTTTGCATATATAAGCTGGGGCTTGAGTTTAATTATGGTTATTGTGGGATTAGGAGCGGGCTTTGCAATTATCAGCGACCTGAAAATGGAAGCTATCGGTGAATATCCTTATTCGCAAATAACGACCTGGAATTATAATTGCAGATATTTATTTTTACCATTCGTAGTATTAATGATAGCAATGATCTATCAATTCAGGAATGCTGAGATCCTCAAGAAAATAAGACCAATTAATTTCTGGTTGTTCCACGTTGTAATTTTAATAGTGTTGAGCAATGAGTTATCACACTTAATTACAATGATGCATTTGGATGAATATAGTCATTATAGTAAAGTAGCTTACAGAATGGGATACACTGTATTATGGGGACTTTACTCAATGGCCTTAATTACATATGGTATTTTACGTGAACGGAAAACTTTAAGGTTCATCGCCATTAGTTTATTTGTACTTACACTTTTAAAATTAGCCGGCGATGCAATGAGTATGACAATGGGTTACCGTTTAATTGTATTTATTGTGATAGGAATTATTTTATTAGTGGTCTCCTTCATGTATCAGAAATTCAAACCTCTTTTATTTGGTAAAGAAGAAAAAAAGGAAATCGAAACTAATCCCGCAAATGATGAAACAGTTTAAAATAGTTTTTGCTTTA
>JANYCL010000247.1 GCA_025360355.1 Sphingobacteriaceae bacterium | reverse complement strand
TGAATTAAAAATTGAAATACCGAAAGCGTATAAGAATTAAGAACTAAAAACTAACCTGATACACATCTGTATTATTGCGTTGGATGTTTAAAGCTTCGAAACCGCCTTCTTGCGGAATTATTTCCATCAAGTCAAAAGATCTACATCCTTTACTTAATCCTTCAAAGATCAAAGTAAAACCACGACCATCATTCAAGGTCCACTGGGGTGCAAAAGAAATATTGTAAGCTGTAAGTAATTTCGCGTGACGGTCGCTGCCGTGTTCAATTAAAAAAGTACTTGGCCAGATCCGGTAAGCTTCACTGCCATCGCTGTTACAAGTGCAATGTACAATGGTTTGTCGCTCTTCACTCTCTAGAGTTTTTACTTCTATTTGTTCTTCGGTTTGGATCATAAGCTAGTATCTGGTTCTATTTTTTCGAAGCGTTCAGTCGAGAGATCTCTTTCTCTATGTATTTTTCACTTGTAATAAGTGCACGCTGGATCTTGCGTGCGTAAGAAATAGAATCCAGGATCTCTTTTTGTTTTTCTTCTATAATATGTTTTTGCTGCTGAGTTTCTTTTTCTTTTAATTCAATTATTGATTTTTGTTTTTGCGTGACTCTAAAACGATTGAACATAAAACCGGCGAACACGATCACGAGACTTAAACCTCCATAAAGAACGTATTGAGTTTTCCGTTCACCGTCGAGCTGGGCTTCTTTTTTTTCTATCACCAAATTCTTTAATTCGCTTTCCTTGGCAAAAAACACACTATCTGCAGCTGCTTTCTTTTCGTATTCATATTTGTATAAGGATTTGATGCTGGCTTTTTTACTTTCTTCATTGTTAAGACTGTCGCGCATCTTTACATAAAAATGATAGTTCTCGAGGGCTTTTTCGTAATTACCCATAGCTTTATATATCCGATTCAAATTTAAAGCAGAGACTTTTATTTTTTCAAGGTTCGCGGCTTCTTTATTAAGTTTTAATGCCCTTGTAGTTACTTCAAGCGCTTTCTCATAATTTTTTTGTGCAAAGTAAATACGTCCTAAATTACAAAGGACTAAACCGATATCTGCTTTGTGGTTTATTTCCTCTGCAATAGCAAGACTTTTTTTGTAATAATAAGTTGCAGTATTAATATCGCCCTTATCATGAAACACAATGCCAATGTTATTGAGTACGGATGCAAGATCAATTTTATCGTTTATTTCTTCATATAGTTTATAGCTTTTCTTGAAATATAAAAGTGCTGATGCAGAATCCCCTCTGTCTT
This sequence comes from Sphingobacteriaceae bacterium, assembly GCA_025360355.1. Taxonomy (GTDB): domain Bacteria; phylum Bacteroidota; class Bacteroidia; order B-17B0; family Aurantibacillaceae; genus JAHEYG01. The sequence goes on along the minus strand of JANYCL010000247.1, from coordinate 6,161 downwards.
TATAGATATTGGCAACATTATTATAACATTGTGCCATTCCTTTTTTATCTTTTCCCTTTTCCTGGATCTTCAAACTCTCTGTGAAATATTTTAAGGCATTCAAAGTATCACCCTGGAAATAATAGATCACGCCCATTTCATTTAAAGAATAAGCGAGCCCGACCTGGTCACCAAGGGCGGCTCTTAGTTTAGCGGCTTTCTGATGATAATCCAGGCTCACCGCAATTCTTCCCATCTTCCCATAAACACCTCCTACATTTCCAATCATGAGCGCCTCTTCAATCTTATGGCCAGTTTTTTCATAAAGCGGTATAGCATTTTGATAAGCTATCAAAGCTTCGGCATACCGGGCTTGATGGTCGAATGTGTTTGCCAAATTGCCGTATATAATTGCTTGTGTCAATTCATCTTTGATCTCTTTTAATATGATAAGATCTTTATTATAATATTCTATGGCTTTTTCATCATGATTTAAATTGAAGAAAGTTTCAGCCATTAATCCTAAAGTGGCGGTCATTCTTTTTTTATCGCCCAATTCTTCACTTAATTTCAAACTATTTTCAAAATAACCGATCGCTTCAGGTTTATTTTTCAAATGTTCAATGTAGCCGCAGTTATGTAATGCATCTGAATAATATTTATTAAATGTAATTCGCTCTGTTTTGTTGAGTGTGACTTTATTTAAATTAATTTCACAGATCTTTTTTAATTCCTGATTATACTTTGGCCAAATCGCATCATCGCTTTCCAATTCAACCATCATGTTTAAAATATTACACCGTATTGTATCATGCTTAGCTGATTTTAGCACCTGTTTAAGTGAATCAACAGTTTGGGCTTTCAACATAAAGCCTGTCATCAGTAAAATATATAATATGTATTTCCTGATCCGCATTAGTTCTTTTTTAACCGCGTTAAATTCCTTGATACGTATTTTTCGCTGGGCATTTGGGCGAGCTGGATCCGCTTAGCATAATTTATCGAATCAAGGATCTCCTTTTGTTTCTCTTCAATGATAAGTTTTTGATTTTGAGTTTCTTTTTCTTTCAACTCGATAACTAATTTTTGTTTTTGCGTTATTTTAAAACGATTAAACATAAAACCGGCGAAAACCAATACCAGTACCAAGCCGCCATACAAAGCATATTGCGTTTTGTGTTTATTTTCTAATTCCAGTTCCTGTTTTTGTATGGCGATATTTTTTATTTCTGTTTCTTTAGCATGCGCAACACTATCTTTCGCCGCTTGTTTTTCGTATTGATATTTGAATTGAGATTGGATGGCCGCCTTTTTTGATTTCGCATTATGTAGACTTTCATCTGTTTTTATTTGCAGGTCATACATCTCGTACGCCTCTTTAAATTTTCGCTGACTCGTATAAATGCGCGAAAGAATATCAGCAGCATTTTTTATACTTCCCGGAAAAGCAAGTTCGTTTGCCATTTGTAACGCACGTTTAGCATAAGTTAAGCCTTCATCGGGCTGACCAAGATTTAAATGAAGTATTCCAATATTGTTGAGTGCATCAACAATGCCCGCTTTGTTTTGAGTTTCCTCGTGTAAAGCCAAACTTTTATTCATGTACTCCAGTGCTTTTGCTAATTCATGTTTCGATCTGTAAATGTTACCAATGTTATTATACGAAATAGCGATCCCCTCTTTATCATGCCTCGCTTCTTTTATCTTTAAACTTTTTTCAAAATAACTGAGAGCAAGATCAAATTTGTTTTGACTATCATAAATAACTCCAATGTTTGTAAGTGAAAACCCTATTGCTTTTTTGTCATCATTTTTTTCAGATAGCTTCAGGCTCTTGAAATGAAATTCCAATGCTTTTTCAATTTCGCCGTTCCTCCTATAAACATCTGCAATATTATTAAGAGAGCCTTCAATGCCAAATGCATCATTTATTTTTTCACTGATTTTTAAACTTTTAAGGTAGTAGTCCAGAGCTTTAGGTATGTCGCCAAGGTTATCATAAACCGTGCCTAAATTATTAAAAGCATAAGCTAAACTTTTTTTGTTGTCCAAATTCTTTAATATTTCTAAACTTTTCTGATAATATTCTAGTGCTTTACTGATATCACCTTGGTTATCGTAGATCGCGCCGATATTATTTAAAGAACTTGCTGTGCCGGATTTGCTGTCTATCTCTTCATTGATCTTTAAACTTTTCAGGTTGTATTCTAAGGCTTTTTTATAATCACCTTGTTGTTCGGCGAGGTAAGCAATGTTGTTAAGTGATGTAGCGTAATAATACAAATAAGTTTCTTTCAGGTCTTTTGTTTGCGCTGTTGCAATGTTTTTTTCTGAAAGGTTTTTTAATTGTTCATTGAAGATAGGCCACTCCTTATCAGAAGCCCCTTCACTTAAGTACGTTAAAATGTAACAACGGGTGGTATCGTGTTTTGCGGTTTTAAGAGCTAGTTTTAATGAATCAATGTAAGGATCCTGACCGAAGAGATGAGCAGTGAAAAAGAAAAAAACCGCCAAAAGCGAGACCCGGAATTTCATGAACTAAATATAGCAAAATATTTTCTTCCAAGCGATCTTAGAAGATACAAATGCGGGAATTAAATCAACCCTTATCCTTCAATCTTCCAGTGTTTTTCGCAATATAAGTATCAGAGGGCATTTGTGCTTTTTGAATGCGTTTAGCGTAATTAATGGAATCTAAGATCTCTTTTTGTTTTTCTTCTACTTCTAACTTTTGTTTCTGGATCAGGATATTATCTTTACGCTTTTGTAAAAAACTCCTGTAAACAAAAACCGCAAAACCGATCACCAGGAGTAACACACCGCATACGCTATAAAAAATAACAGTTTGTTTTTTCTTTTCAGCAAGAGCAATGCCATCTCTTTTTTCCTGATCCAGTTGTGTTGCAGCTTCTTTTTTATCAAACACATATTGCATTTCAAGCTCCACAGATTTTTTGGCGTTCGCTACGTTAAGAATGGTATCCTTAGCTGCAGTATAATTTTTGTAATATTTTAAAGCTTCTTTGTCTTCGCCAAGATGCTCACAAACATCACTAATGTACATGTTAAGATCCCTGATCTCCTGCATGTTTTTTATTTCCTTAGATATTTCAAGTGAACGGACATAAAACTCTTTTGCTTTTTGCCATTGATTCAGGTCGGTATAAACAGAACCTATATTGGTAAGATTTACTGCTACACCATATTTATAATCTATCTCCTCAAAAATTTTCATGGCTTTCATGTAATAATCGATCGCGATATTAAATTGTTTTTGCGAATAATACATGCCGCCGATGTTGCCGAGATTATTACCAATTCCTTTTTTTCTTCCTAATTCTTCATTTAATTTCAATGCACGTTTATAAAAGGCCATCGCCTTCCTGTAATCACCTATTTGATCGTAAAAAATGCCAATGTTGCCAATGGAAGTAACCATTTGTTCTTTTATATTAAAACTTTCTGCGGACTCGAGGCCTTTTGTATAATAGCTAAGCGCTTTCTCAATTTGACCCATTTCAAAATAAACACTGCCGGTATTGTTAAACAATTCTGATTTTTTTTCAGCTATCATTTTTAGCAAAGTGGAATCTGCATTTTTGGAACGCTTTTCCCAGAGAGCGAGTGCTTTAAAAAAAAGTTCAAGAGCTTCAGGATAATCACCTTTAAAATAATTACACCATCCGGCAAGATGCTGTGAGTTAGCAATTCCGTTGATGTATCCAATTTTCAGAGATAATCCTTCAGCCTGCTTGCAAAGAATAATAGCAGTATCAGCATTATTGTTTTTATATTCATTAGCCAAACCAATTAATGCTTGCACTTTTGCAGAATCGTTACGCGTGGTCTTGATCACATTCCGCAACGAATCAGTATTAAGTTTCTGACAAAAAACAAGAACAGGAATAAAAAAGAAGAAGAAAAGGAGTCCACGTTTCATTTAATAAATGTAAGGAAATTATTCCTTCTCAAAAACAAGAAAACAATAATCGCCGATCTCATTATCGTACTGTTCCTTTATTTTAGGAAAATTACCTTCATCAATATCTTTTCTTAGGCGCAATAAGCCTTCTTTTAGTTCGGTTTGATTTTTGCTTTTGGCGAAGGTGGAAATTCCTCTTCGCACATTTTCGTCAAAATAAATTTCTGGTTTGTGTTTACCGGATTGTAAAAACAGATCCTGCAGATCTTCTTTCACAAAATAATTTTCGCGGAGAATAAATTTGAAATTATTTAGCTCAGCATCTTTTTGTATGCTTTCAATTGAAGGTAAAACTTTCGAAGAGTTTTCTATAATGGTTGGAAAATAATGACTGAGCCAATAACCTTTTGTTTGTTCCGGCGCTGAAGTAAAGAAAACCAATCTGCTTCCTTTTTTTAAAACTCTTGCCAATTCTTTAAACCCTTTTTGTTGATTTTGCCAATGATGAATGGTTAGAGTTGCAATTGCGCCGTTAAGTGAATTATCATCAGTGGGAATTTGTTCTGCGCTGCCTTTTAACCATTTTATTGTATTTGATTTTTGTGCTGCTTCCTCTAACATTACATCAGAAGGATCTACAGCAATTAATTTAACGCCTTTGTCATGCAATGCTGTTGTATAATTCCCCGTACCACAACCAATATCCAAATACAAACCATTTTCATTCGGATTCAGCAAAGCATATAACCTTTCTGTTAAATAAGGATCCGCTTTGCGGGTGTTGTTATAACCAATGCCTATGTTGTTGTAAATGGGTTGCATTATTATTTTTTTAATCTATCAATATTTTTGTTAATATATATTTCAGTTGGAAGATGTGCTTTTTGAATGCGTTTTGCGTATTTTATGGAGTCAAGAATTTCTTTTTGATGTTCATCCACTAATCTTTTTTGTTCGGTGATAATAATATTGGCTTTTCTTTTTAACCTATAACTTCTAAAAACGAAAACAGAAAATAATGCCACTGAAATTAAGCCGAGAATAAAATAATTACGTTGCTGTTCTTTTTGTTTTAGTTGCTCGTTTATTACTGCTTCTTTTTTTTCGTATTCATAATTTATTTGACTTCTCATGCTTACTTTTTGTGTTTCTTTATTATTAACACTGTCTCTATAAATAATAAATTGTTTGTAATGTTCAAAAGCTCCTATGTAATTTCCCATTGCAGAATCAATTACAGAAAGCGCTTTCTCGGCTCTAAGTATAATGTTTGGAAACCCAAGTTTTTTAGAAATAATTAATGAACTATCAGAGTAAGGAAATGCATCCTTGTATTTTTTCTGACGAATATAATCAACTCCTATGTTATTAAGCGTATTGGCAACTTTTTCTTTGTCTCCAATTTCTTTAAATAATTTTAAGCTTTTGTTGTAGTAATCTAATGCTTTTAAATGCTCACCTTTATTAGAGTAAAGAAATCCTAAATTGCTGAACGAGGCCGCAATGCCGACTTTGTATCGCATATCTTCATGTGTTTTTAAACTCTTTTTGTAATAGTACAGCGCTTGTGCAATTTTGCCTTGATTTTGATAAAGTAGCCCAAGGTTGTTGAGTGATACAGCTATATTTTGTTTATTGCCAATCTCTTCCGTCAATTTTAAACTTTTGCTTAAATAATTCAGCGCATTTAATAAGTCACCTTGGTCTTGGTAAATAAGACCAATATTATTAAGTGAGACGGAAATATCAAGTTTGTTGCCTAATTGTTCTCGTATTTTCAAACTTCTACTATAATATTCCAATGCTTTAGAAACATTTCCTTGATTAAAATAAGTTACTCCAATATTATTAAGTGAATTTGCTATGCCATTTTTGTCTCCTATTTCTTCTCTTATTTTTAAACCTTGGTTCAAATAATCCAACGATTTAAGTATGTCACCTTTTGAATCGTAAGCACCTCCGATGTTGTTGAGTAATTCAGCAACGCTTTTTTTATCACCGATCACTTCAAGTATTTTTAAACTTTGGATATAATACTCTAGTGCCTCTGATATTTTGCCTTGATTTTGATAAGCAAATCCAATGTTGTTTAGGGAAAGAGCTTTTTGATTTAAAATTCTATTTTTAAGTTGAAAAGAGAGATTTTTTGTTTCAGTAAGAATAATATTGGTTAATGTAACTGCAGCTTCAGCATATTTTAAAATTTCGTTTGGCTCGCATTCTTCACTTAGTTGAACGAGGATTCGAAGTTTGGTAGTAT
>JANYCL010000221.1 GCA_025360355.1 Sphingobacteriaceae bacterium | reverse complement strand
CGGCGATGCAAAAGCAAGTGTCGAAAAAATATTAAGTTATTTAAAAGCTTAATTCAAAATAAAAATAAACGAAACCCATCCAGCTCAGGCGGATGGGTTTTTTCTTTCATGACGGAGACCGTAAAAAAATATATTTTAATTGGCCTCGCTTCTGTTGCGTTGGCAGTGTATGTTTTTATTGAATCACTCGGGAATGGCGATCTGTTCATTTATCTTTCTGCTTCCAATGATCTTTTTGATGGCATTAATATTTTTGAGAAAAAGTATGTGGATGGTTATCATTATTTTTATTCCGTACTCTTTGCTATTGTTCTAAAACCACTTACTTATTTGCCTTTACAAATTGCCAATTTGGTTTGGCTGAGTCTTAATTTATTTTTTGTCGTTCGTATTTTCGCGCTTATTAAAAATTTATTGCCGTTGCATGATTTCACAAAAAAAGAATTATTGATCTTGCGCGTTGGAGGGTTTTTGTTTGCATTCCGTTTCATTCATGAAAATCTTCATCATCTCCAAATAACCATTTTAATTTTATTTTTGAGTCTGCAAGGCATGCAATTGGTTTTTTCTAATAAACCAAAACCATTTTGGGGAGCACTTTTAATTGCATCCGGCATCAATATTAAATTATTGCCAATTGTTTTAATTCCGTATTTATTTTACCGTGGCTTTTTTAAGGCGGGCGTTTATGTTATTTTAATTTGTGTGGGATTATTATTATTACCGGCATTAGTAATTGGCTGGGAACAAAATCAGTTACTACTTTCAACATGGGCGGAATTAATTAATCCATTAAACTCTAATCATGTATTAGATACTGAGGAGAGAAGTTTTCACGGACTCTCTACCCTACTCTCAACTTTATTAGTGCAAAATTCAGGAGATGTTTACGCGCTGAATATAAAAAGAAACATTGCTGATGTTTCGCTTGAACAATTAAGTATTATTTTAAATACGATAAGAATGTTGTTAGTTCTGTTCACACTATACTTTTTACGCAGCAAACCCTTTCAGTCCAACGTTGGTTTAAAACACCGCTTTTGGGAATTGAGTTACATCTTATTATTGATCCCGCTTATTTTCCCGCATCAACAGCATTATGCGTTCTTATTTATTTGTCCGGCTTTTATTTTTTGCTTGTATTACTTTCTTCAAAACAGGAAGTTATTTTCCAAACTAAAATATTACCTCATGGCGAGTACCGGAATTATTATTTTCTTTTTATGTAATTTAAAATTGATCCTAGGAACTTATAACGATTATTATGAGCATTTTAAAATACTGACTTATGGGGCTCTTCTGTTATTGGTTTTATTATCGGTGTGTGTGCCGAAGGAAAAAACTAATCTTTAATAAATTTAGAATAGAATTGTTGTTTATCGGAAGTTGCTATTTTTAAAACATAACATCCCTTTGAAAGTAAAGAAACATCAATTTCGTTTTTGTATGGAAGCTTTAAAACGGTTTGACATAAGGTATTTGTTATTTCAATTGCAGAACCCTCGCCGAAATATTGTTCCAATTCAATATGTAAAGTATTTGAAACCGGATTGGGATAAATTTTAAAATTAATCTTACTAGCCCACTCATTTACACCCGCAAGACAATTAGTAACACAAACGATTCTAATGCGAAAATTTTGAGCATCACAAATATAAATATTACCCAAAGCATCTAAAACAACTCCGGAAGGGTTATAGATATTTGCTAATATTGCAGGACCAGCATCACCGGAAAATCCGGTACTTCCTGTACCAATAATAGTATTTATTATCCCCGAAGTATTTATTTTTCTTATTCTCTGATTTTGTTGTTCTGCAATATAAATATTGCCAGAAGGGTCTATTGCGATTCCAGCTGGAAAATTAAGTTTAGCAGAAGTTGCAGGACCTCCATCACCGGAAAAACCAGCAAAAGCGATACCTGCAATTGTACTAATAGTACCCGAACTACTTACTTTTCTTATTCGGCTATTAAAAGTATCGGCGATATAAATATTCCCGGAAGCATCAACTGCAATACAAAAAGGAGCATTAAGTTTTGCAGATGTTGCAGGGCCCCCATCACCGGAAAAACCACCAACACCAGTACCTGCAATTGTGTTTATTATACCTGCTGAGTTTATTTTCCTAACGCAATTGTTGCCCCTATCAGAAAAATAAATATTATTTAAAGCATCTACCGTAATTCCACAAGGGGCACTTAGTTGAGCAGAAGTTGCACTCGCTCCATCTCCGGAATAACCAGTGGCACCAGTACCTGCAATTGTACTGATAATACCAGAGGTATTTATTTTTCTTATTCGATTATTGCCTTGGTCTGCAATATAAATATTACCGGAGCCATCTAAGGCGACGCCAACTGGATAAGAAAAATCAGCTGATGTTGCAGGACCACCATCTCCCGAAAAACCCAAAGTTCCTGTACCGGCAATTGTGTTTATTATGCCCGCGGGATTTACTTTTCTAATACGACTGTTGCTAATATCAACAATATACAAATTACCGGAAGCATCAACAGTAATCCCTTCAGGACCGACTTGTGCTAAAGTAGCGGGACCACCATCACCTCCAAAAGTGCTGTTCCCATTACCACAATAAGTGTATATGTTTTGTGCTATTCCGTAAAAAACAAAAAAAGATAAAGTGATAATAAAAAATGACTTTCTCATAGGTAGTTTAATGTGCAATAATTAATTTATTTCTTTTTATAATTAATTTATTTTGGCGTATGATATAAAAATAAGTACCGTTATTTAAATAATTTACATCTATTTTAGTCTTGCTAGTTAAAGGTTGTTTAATTACCTCTTGGCCGAAAACATTAAATAATATTAATTCACAATTTGCGTTCCTTCCGGTTTCTATAAATATTTCATCGCTACTCGGATTTGGATAAACAAAAGGATATTTATCTTCATCCTTTAATTCATTTATTCCAGCAAACGAATTGCAATATAAAGAATCCTCTGAAACACAAATATCATCAACGTAATAATAAGATGCAGAGCGACCATAAATAGGCCCGCCAATCAATAAAGTATCGGTATTAAAATCATCAAAGAAATTACCGATTGTAAGATGTGAATAAGTGGAGTCAGCAATAAAAGAACCTGAAATTTTCACCCAATTTACCGTGTCAGACAAAATGGTATTTGTATACAAGTGAGCGAAGTTATTTAAGGCTGGTCTATAAGGTCCCCCACCACTTTGTTTAGTTGAAAAACGAATGCCAATTTTATTGGTAGCAATTTTTTGATACCCTTGAATATTTCCTGCAAAATTAGTGTAGAAAGAAATAAAATATTTTTTTCCGACTTTTAAAGTGTCTATTAATTTAGTTCCAATATATTCTCTACCATTTGCTTGTCCCAAAGGAAATTCTCTAATAAACGCTCCTAGTCCTGCCATCCCTAATCCTGAATGAGCATATTGATAACCCCAAACAGAATTAGGAACATTAACTTGTCCCCACGAATTATAGTGAAAATAATCAGGGTCAATCCCGCAGTCGAACCAACCTACGGCTTCATATAATTGCGACAAATACTCCGGACAAGAAGCATAATATTCAAAACCTGGATTTGACACTAAGTTTTGTGTACGACCTAAATTATTAATACTTAAGAATAAAATTAATATTTTAAACGCTCTTTTCATTTTATTTCCTTACTAAAGGTAGTGAAATTTTTGCATTTTTAAAAATCTTACTTACGGTGCTCTTCTCTTGCTGATCTTATTATCGGTATGTGTACCGAAGGAAAAAGTTGTTACTTCCACAACGTAACACTTCCGTAATGTACTTCATCACGTTCGGTAACTAAATTAAAGAAAGTGATCATCCAAACATAAACATCGTTTGGACAAGGGCTGCCAAATCGTTTTCCGTCCCATGGTGTTTGAGTATCTTTTGTTCTGAAAATACATTCACCCCATTTATTATAAATTTCAAAAGAGTAATCTTCAACACCAAAAACTATTGGTAAAAAAACATCATTCAAACTATCATGGTTGTTTGGGGTAAACGCATTCGGCACCCAAAATCTGAATTCAGGCAAAATATGCACAATGCGTACAGCAGTGTCCGGACAACCAAAACCATTTACAACAGTTTGCACAATTGTGAAATCACCATGTGTTTCGTAAGTATGCACAGTATTTGGATTAAGTGAACTTCCGCCATCACCAAAAGTATAATACCAGCTGGTGCCATTCAAACTCTGATCAGTAAAAGTAATTTCAGGATCAAAAATAGTTGTTTCTTCAGGTGTTAATGAAAAACCTGCTGTCGGTCGGATAGTAACGGTCACCATACCCGGTACAACATATTTACTTGTATCAATACAGCCAGCGGTTGAAATAACAGTTAGCGTAACGCCATAAACTCCTGCAGGAGAAAAAGAATGAGTTGGATTAGGAAGTGTTGAAGTCCCGCCATTTCCGAATTGCCAAAAATAACTTGGAGTTCCTCCGGCGGTGCTGTTATTTGTAAATGTAAGAACAACAGGATCACAACCAACAACAGAATCCGCATCAAAATTGGAGACGGGCTTAGGATAAACATCAACCGTATCTTTTAAAAGTTTCTGACACATTTTTTGTTTGACGAGAACCGTGACGGGAAAACTTCCTGCCATATTATATACCACTCCTGTCGGACTTTGAACAGTTGAAGTTATGATGGAAGCATTTATTCCAAAATTCCAATTGAATGTTGAATAAGTGGGTGCAAATAAACCTCCAACATTAAAACTAAAACTATTTCCTGTTATACATTGTGGCGGAGGGGCGGTGAACGTTGGTGCCAATACAGGGTAAATATAAAATGTTTTCTTTATGGTATCGGCACAAGGCTTTCCGGGATTTGCAATTAATGAAACCACATAAGCTCCTGTATCCGGATAAGTATAACTTGGATTAGTTAGCTTTGAAGTATCAGCCAAAGTTGTCGGGTCACCAAAATTCCAAGTAAACTCTGTTCCATTAATACTGCTGTTTAAAAACTGAACTGTAAATCCATTACAATATTGATTTGAGACAGGCAGACTATTTACAATTGCTGCATCCGACTGATTATTAAATTGGGCGAGAACAGAAATACTGCAAGTAACAACATTGAATTGAAAATCGCGGTAATGCGTTCCTAATAATGTTGCTCCTCTCCATTCTTGCACACAAACGCCAACCACCCATTGTCCATCAATATCAGGTGTTCCTGTTAAATATCCTGTAACAGGATTAATGTTTAGGGAAGGATTAGATGACATTGGAAATGTTCCTGAATACGGAGATATGAATTGAACAGGTGCATAAGGCGGAGGCACAACAGGACAGGCTCCTGTTGGCGGAGGTGAACATCCATCATAAGGATCGCATAAAGAATAAACTAAAACATCTCCGTCAGGATCAGTCGCCATATGATCGAATTTTATTGGAACACCATTGCATAAATAAATTGGAGGAAAATTATTGAAGTGTGGAGATGAATTTACTGCAACAACTTCCGGACCGGGAATGTGTTCCCAATAAGTTACACCTGTTCCACCGGGATTTACAATATTTAAAATAGAATTATTTCTACAACACCTTTGATAAACTATATAGTACCCACCATTTTTAGGAGGCAGATTAATGATCTCAACATAAACACCTTCTTCAACGCAAACAGTATTCGGTGGCGTGATACACGGATTATTAATTGAAGCGGCAATATTGTTAAGCGACTTCATTGGAATTTGCATCGTGTCTACAAGCGTACCAAACTTATCGAAAATATTAATGATCGCGGGATTATCTAATTGTGCTTGTCCGAGAAAACAATCGCGGTAAACTTTTAAAGTAATTCT
>JANYCL010000181.1 GCA_025360355.1 Sphingobacteriaceae bacterium | reverse complement strand
TAAGGATGTTTGGTTTGGGTTCTTGGTCCGGAAGTAATATTAGCTAAACATTTTTTTTCGTTTATGGTACTTAATTGTGCTTCGTAAAAATTGCCTTTCCCATCAATTACACCAATTTCATCTCCGGCTTTAAAACGCAATACTTTTGTGCAATGCCAGGATTCTTCGGCAGTAAGCTCGGCAATGGTGTGGTTTATGGTGGCGATGAAGATGTTCATTATCTAATGTTTATATAATGGTGGGTGTGCTTGTCGAAGCCATAATCAAAATCACTTCAAACTCCCAATCATATCCTCAGGCTTCACCCATTGGTCAAATTGTTCGTTGGTAACGTAGCCTAATTCAATTGCTGCTTCGCGTAAGGTTTTATTTCCTTTGTGTGCGGTCTTTGCAATTTTTGCGGCTTTCTCATAACCAATATGTGTGTTCAATGCTGTAACTAACATTAAAGAATTCTCTAAATGTTTTTTCAGTTCAGGTAAATTCGCTTCAATGCCATCAGCACATTTTTCTGTAAAGCTAACACAAGCATCACCAATTAATCTTGCGCTTTGTAAAACGTTTGCTGCAATTAAAGGTTTAAATACATTTAATTCAAAATGTCCCATGCTGCCGCCAATACTTACTGCAACATCATTACCAATAACCTGCGCACAAACCATCGTCAACGCTTCTGGTTGTGTAGGATTTACTTTTCCGGGCATAATAGAAGAACCGGGTTCGTTATCAGGAATGATAATTTCTCCAATACCACAACGCGGTCCGGATGATAACATTCTGATGTCATTTGCGACTTTCATTAATGCAACTGCGCTGCGTTTTAATGCACCACTTAATTCAACCATTGCATCATGTGCTGCAAGTGCTTCAAATTTATTTGGCGCAGTCACAAATGGTAATCCGGTTAACTCAGCAATTTTTTTCGCAACCAAAACATCGTAACCTTTCGGTGTATTTAATCCTGTTCCAACTGCAGTTCCGCCAAGCGCTAATTCTTTCACAGCTTCCAACGCATTTTTCAATGCACGAATACTCATAGTTACTTGTTGTGCGTAACCGCTGAATTCTTGTCCAAGAGAAAGCGGAGTAGCATCCATGAAATGCGTTCTTCCGGTTTTAATTATTTTTTCAAATTGTTTTACTTTCTTATTTAAACTGTCGCGCAGTTTTTCCATTCCCGGAATTGTAATTTCTACAACTTGTTTGTAAGCGGCAATGTGCATCGCAGTTGGGTAGGTGTCATTACTGCTTTGTGATTTATTCACATCATCATTCGGATGTAATATTTTTGGTTCGTCAGTTAATTTACCTCCGTTCATTACGTGAGCTCGGTAAGCAATAACTTCATTGGCGTTCATATTGCTTTGCGTACCTGAACCCGTTTGCCAAATTACCAATGGAAATTGATCATCCAGTTTATGCGCGATAATTTCATCACACACTTTTCCGATCAGATCACATTTCTCTTTTGTTAAAACTCCTAATTCACAATTAGCCAAAGCTGCTGCTTTTTTCAAATAACCAAAAGCATAAATAATTTCTTTCGGCATACTGGCTTCCGGACCAATTTTAAAATTGTTACGGCTGCGCTCAGTTTGCGCGCCCCAATAAACATTGGCAGGTACTTTTACCTCGCCCATTGTGTCTTTTTCTATTCTGTAGTCCATATCAAGATTTGTTGAATTCATCGTGTTAAATTAGTAATTTTTATTTCAAATCAATATTTCCCATGTTTATAAAGACCACATGTTTTATTAACATAAACCATTTTCCATGAATTAGGGATATGAAGAAAATAAATTTTCGTAGAATCATCGGTTGTCTCAAAATTGATAAGGAAATAGTCAGGTTTGAATTTTTCTATTTCACTTGTTATAACTTTTTTGGATGCCATTTCGGTATTAACACATGTTTTACGTCCTGTAAAATAAGTCAAAGCCCTTGGCTTAGCGAACATAATACTTGCATCTTTTGGAACATTATTATTTATGTAAAAAAAGGCTGCACCTGCTTCAAATGAGTAAGGACCGACAAGAATATCCTTTCCTGATTTCAAAACGCGAAGCGCATGTTGCTTATAACAAAACAATACTAATAAACTCAGACAAAAAACTACATATTGCTTATAAGGTACGATCGCAAGTATTATGAATAGTGCGTAGGCTGCAAAAAATAATATCAATGGAATGACCGGTAGCGATAATCTGAAGCCTGTATCGGTATATGGGTGAATTAAAGTAGATGCAATTATACCAATGAAAAAGAAAAGAAATATAGTGGGCTTTAATTGATCGGGCTTAAAAATAAAGATCAGCATCCCAATGAGAGCTGTAAAAATTATTCCATGTGGCACGACAACATTCAGAAACCCTTCATCGAAACAAGAAAAGAAATATTTTAAAGTTGAGTAATTATAATTCGCATTAATTGAGATCGTTTCAAGTAATGTATGTGGTTTTGGATTAGGATAATAAATGATCTTTTGCGGAAAAAGAAAATAAAATATCCAATAAAAAACAAGAGCAGAACTTATGATCCATATTTCATGCTTAATAAAATTCCAGTCGACCTTATGTTGTTTATGTCTGAAATATTTTACGGCTATTTTGTAAACCGCTTCAAGAATAAGTGCAATAAACAAAACCCAGCCAACGTATCTGATCTCAATGGCAAATGTCAAAACAAAACCGGATAATATCAGCATCCAGATCTTTTTAATATCTGAGAGGTAAAGCACAAAAAATAAAAGTACGAAAGCCGCAAAAGGGATATCACTTACAACGTCATTTTTGCGGCTTTCGTACTTTTATTTTTTGTGCTTTACCTCTCAGATATTAAAAAGATCTGGATGCTGATATTATCCGGTTTTGTTTTGACATTTGCCATTGAGATCAGATACGTTGGCTGGGTTTTGTTT
>JANYCL010000156.1 GCA_025360355.1 Sphingobacteriaceae bacterium | reverse complement strand
AAATCTGAGGCAGATTTAGAAGAAGTTGGATCTGTATTACAAGTAGGTGATGGTATCGCCCGCGTATATGGATTATCTAAAGTACAATCGGGAGAATTAATTGAATTTGAAACCGGTTTACAAGCTATTGTATTAAATCTTGAAGAAGATAATATTGGTTGTGTATTATTAGGATCAAGCGAAGGTATTACTGAAGGCTCTACTTGTAAACGTACAGGCCGTATCGCCTCTTTACAAGTTGGTGAAGGTTTGTTAGGACGTGTTGTTGATACTTTAGGTTTACCTATCGATGGAAAAGGCCCTATCACGGGAAAAACTTACGAAATGCCATTGGAGCGCAAGGCGCCGGGCGTTATATACCGTCAACCGGTAACTGAACCATTACAAACAGGTATCAAAGCTATCGATGCAATGATTCCAATTGGTCGTGGTCAGCGTGAATTAGTTATTGGTGATCGTCAAACAGGAAAAACTGCTGTTTGTATCGATACTATTATTAATCAAAAAGAATTTTATGAAGCAGGTAAACCTGTATTCTGTATATATGTTGCGATTGGACAAAAAGCATCAACCGTTGCAGGTATCTTACGTACTTTAGAAGAGAACGGTGCAATGGCTTATACAGTTATTGTTGCTTCAAGCGCTTCTGATCCGGCTCCAATGCAATTCTACGCTCCGTTTGCGGGTGCTGCAATTGGCGAATTTTTCCGCGATACCGGTCGTCCTGCATTAATTGTTTTTGATGATCTTTCAAAACAAGCAGTAGCTTACCGCGAAGTATCTTTATTATTACGCCGTCCTCCGGGACGTGAAGCATATCCTGGTGATGTGTTTTACTTACATAGCAGGTTATTAGAGCGTGCTGCAAAAATTAATGCATCTGATACAATCGCGCAAAGTATGAATGACTTGCCGGAGTCTATCAGACCGTTAGTTAAAGGTGGAGGTTCATTAACAGCTTTACCAATTATTGAAACTCAAGCGGGTGACGTATCAGCATACATTCCTACCAACGTAATTTCTATTACAGATGGTCAGATATTTTTAGAAGGTAACTTATTTAACGCGGGTGTTCGTCCTGCTATTAACGTAGGTATCTCTGTATCGCGTGTGGGTGGTAACGCTCAGATAAAATCAATGAAAAAAGTTGCAGGTACTTTAAAATTAGATCAGGCACAATACCGTGAGTTAGAAGCTTTCGCGAAATTTGGTTCAGATCTTGACGCTGTTACAAAATCAGTATTAGATAAAGGTGCACGTAACGTTGAGATCTTAAAACAAGGTCAGTTCTCACCACTTCGTGTTGAACAACAAACTGCTATTATTTATTTAGGAACTAAAAACTTTTTACGTACAGTTCCAATTAATAAAGTGCGTGAATTCGAAAAAGAATTCCTTGATTTAATGGAAAGAAAACACAAAACAACTTTAGATGAATTAAAAGCTGGTCAGTATACAGACGCTATAACATGCGTTTTAGAATCTGCAGCTACAGAATTATTAGCAAAATATAAGTAATTAGACTCCCGATAGCTATCGGGATTGGCAATTCGACAATTAGTCAATGAATTGCTAAATTAAATAAGTGAAATGGCAAATTTAAAAGAGGTAAGAAATAGAATAACATCAGTTGGTTCAACCATGCAGATCACTAGTGCCATGAAAATGGTTAGTGCTGCAAAATTGAAACGCGCGCAAGATGGTATTACCCAAATGCGTCCTTACGCCGAAAAGTTAAAAGAGATTTTAGCTAATGTAAGCGGTGGTTCCGGTAATTCGGGAAATGCATATTCGCGTAATGCTGGCGGTAAAAATATTTTACTCATTCCTATTTCAAGTAACCGTGGTTTAGCTGGAGCATTCAATGCTAACATCGTTAAAAAAACATGGAGCCTGATCCGCAACGAGTATAATGGTTTTCACGTAACTGTTCTGCCAATTGGTAAAAAAGCTACTGAAGCATTTAAGCGTACGGAATATATTATCAGCGGACAAGATCTGCCAACAAATCTTAACGAATTATTTGATGGTTTAAGTTTTGATAAAGTTGCACCTGTTGCCGAAAAAGTAATGGTTGCTTTCGAGACAAAACAATTTGATAAAGTTATTTTGGTTTATAATCAGTTCAAGAATGCAGCGGTACAAGTTCCGCAAGCAGAACAGTTATTGCCGATCGTTGCAACACCATTAGCAGAAGGTGAAAAAGCAAGCACTGCAGATTATATTTATGAGCCGGAAAAAGAATCGATCATTAATGATCTAATTCCGCGTTCTATTAAAACACAATTTTACAAAGCATTATTAGATTCGTTTGCTTCTGAGCACGGTGCGCGTATGACAGCCATGCACAAAGCCACTGATAACGCTAAAGAAATGTTGAGAGACTTAAAGATCTCTTATAATAAAGCACGTCAGGCTGCAATTACCAATGATATTTTGGAAATTGTTGGAGGTGCAGAAGCATTGAACGGGTAATCCGTTTAGTATTAAAATAGTAATTAATCCCGTAAGATTAATGAATAGGGTTCCGCTTCTCTGCGGAAAATTCCAATTTCATTTTCTTGCGACAAAATAAAAAGTAAGACCTATGAAATTATCAATGTTCAAATTCAATTTGCCAAAAGATCTATTGGCAGAGTATCCTTCAAAAAACCGTGATGAAAGCCGTTTAATGGTTGTTGATCGCGCTACAGGAAAGATCATTCACAAAAAATTTAAAGACATCATTAACTATTTTGACGATGGTGATGTAATGATGTTAAACGATACAAAAGTATTTCCTGCCCGTATGTACGGTAACAAGGAAAAAACAGGCGCGAAGATAGAAGTGTTTTTGTTGCGTGAACTAAGTGCTGAAAGTCGTTTATGGGATGTATTAGTTGATCCGGCACGTAAAATACGTATTGGTAATAAATTATATTTTGGCGAGAATGATAGTTTAGTTGCTGAGGTGATCGATAATACAACATCACGCGGACGTACACTCCGTTTTTTATATGATGGTTCATACGAAGAATTCAGAAAAATACTTTATGATCTTGGCGAAACTCCGCTTCCAAAATACATTAAACGTAAAGCAGAAGAAAGTGATATAGAGCGTTATCAAACTGTGTTCGCGAAAAATGAAGGTGCGGTTGCTGCTCCGACTGCAGGTTTGCATTTTAGCAGGGAATTATTGAAAAAATTAGAAATTAAAGGCGTGCATTTTGCACCGCTTACATTGCATGTTGGTTTAGGAACTTTCAGAACGGTTGAGGTTGAAGATCTAACAAAGCATAAAATGGAAAGCGAAGAAGTTTTAATTTCAGCTGACACTTGTAAAATGGTGAATGGAGCAAAAGCGCAAAAGAAAAGAGTTTGTGCAGTTGGTACAACAGTAATGCGTGCAGTTGAATCTTCTGTTTCAACAACAGGACAATTAAATCCGTATGTAGGCTGGACCAATAAATTTATTTTCCCTCCATTCGAATTTAACGTTGCAAATTGTATGATCACAAATTTCCATATGCCTGAATCAACCTTATTGATGATGGTAAGTGCATTTGGCGGTTATGACCTGATCATGAAAGCATATAAAGAAGCGATAAAAGAAAAATACCGTTTCTATTCGTACGGCGACGCAATGCTGATATTATAATTTTTATTCCGGGTAGTTTTGGGCGAACGCGCCCGTAATATTAAATTAAAATAATTAATTAAATGGCACAACCAAAAATTGAAAACATCTTGTTTCTTGATATAGAAACAGCCCCTGTTGTTTACAAGTACAACGATCTTGATCCAACAGTAAAAGAATTATGGAATAAAAAATGGGAATGGAATCCCGAAAACAAACCCGCGGAACTTTACAATAAAGCCGGTGTTTACGCCGAGTTTTCGAAGGTAATTTGCATTGGTTTGGGATATTATCACAAAAATAAATTCAGAGTAAAAGCAATTGTAAACGATAACGAAAAAGAATTATTACAAGAATTTGCTGATCTCATTAAAGAACATTTCAGTAAAGCGGAACATTTTTTATGCGCGCAGAACGGAAAAGAATTTGATTACCCTTTTATTAGTCGCCGCATGATAATTAATGGAGTTGCTTTTCCCCGTAACTTTCAATTGCAAGGATTAAAACCGTGGGACGTAAAGCATTTGGATACAATGGAAATGTGGCGCTTTGGTGATATTAAGAATTTTACTTCTCTAAATCTGCTGGCTCACATTTTAGGAATTCCTTCTCCGAAGGATGATATGGATGGAAGTATGGTTGCGAAAGTTTATCACGAAGAAAAAAATAGTGATAAAATAAAAAAGTATTGTTTAAAGGATGTTATTACCTTGGCAAGGATCTACATAAAGTATACAGGACAAAAAGCACCGGAAGATAACGATATTGTGTACGCATAAGAAATGAGCAGCCAAATTAAAATAGGAATTATTGGTAGCGGAAGCTGGGCTACAGCTATTGTAAAGATCATTGGCAACAATTGTGATTCTATTAATTGGTTTTTCAGAAGTAAGGATGATAGCGATTACATCAAGACCAATCATCATAATCCAAAATATTTAAGTTCTGTTGATTTTGATGTGAAGAAAATAAATTTCTTTAATGATGTTAAAGAATGTATTGAGAAGTCGGATGTAATTATCTTATCAATTCCTTCCGCATTTTTACATACCAGTTTAATAGGAATCACAAAAGAGGATTTTAAAAACAAATTAGTTTTCTCTGCTATTAAAGGAATTATTCCTGAATACAATTTAATCGTTGGTGAATATTTGAATACGGTTTACGAAATTCCTCTCGAGAATATAGGAGTTATTACCGGGCCGTGTCACGCTGAAGAGGTAGCGATGGAAAAATTATCTTACTTAACCATAGCTTGTTCTAAAATTGAAAACGCCGAATTGTTATGTAAATCATTTAACTGTCGGTATATTAATTCAACTGCAAGTGATGATATTTACGGTACCGAACTTTCTGCTGTACTGAAAAATGTAATTGCTGTTGCCGGCGGTATTTGTCATAGTCTTGGTTACGGCGATAATTATTTAGCGGTGTTAATTAGTAATGCAATTCAGGAAATAAAAAGATTTGTGGATGCGGTACATCCGATCGATCGTGACATAAACGCTTCGGCTTATTTGGGAGATCTATTAGTAACAGCTTATTCGCAATTTAGCAGGAACAGAATGTTTGGTACCATGTTGGGAAAAGGATACGGTGTGAAGCAAGCACAATTAGAAATGAATATGATCGCGGAAGGATATTACGCTGTAAAATGCGTTCATGAAATAAATAAAAAATATAATGTTGATATGCCAATTACCAATGCTGTTTACAACATTATTTACGCGAATAAAGATCCGCGCCGCGAAATGAGTTTGTTGTCGGAAAAATTAACTTAAGCCTTTGAAATTATTTGCCAATATTATCTCTGTCATTTTCCATCCGCTGTTAATGTGCAGTTACGGCAGTATTTTATTTTTCTTTTTTTTAAAAGGTTCTGTTTATTATTATTTAACTCCTTTTAATTTAAAGTGGGTTATCATTGCAATGGTATTTTCATTTTCGTTTATACTTCCGGTAATTAATATTTATATTTTGTACAGACTAAATCGCATTTCCTCTCTGAAAATGGAAGACCAAAAGGAGCGGACCTTCCCTTACGTTTTGACTTCCTGTTTTTATTTTGGTTTGTTTTATTTATTTTTAGATCTTAGTGTTTGGCCAAGTATTAAAGTTTTAATTTTTGGCGGCGGACTAGCAATTCTCATTACTGCAATTATTAATATGAAATATAAAATAAGCGCGCATATGGTTGGCATTGGAGGCTTGTTAGGTTCTTTGATGGTAATTTCATATACATTAAAATACAATGCCGTTCCTCAAATAACATTTTTAATTTTAGTTGCCGGTACAATTGCAACATCGCGTTTATATTTAAAAGCGCATCAGCCGAAGCAAATTTATTCGGGATTTTTTTTAGGACTCATCACGCAGATAACAGTTTTCATAGGTTTTTTATTTTTCAATATTAAATAAAATAAAATAAAATTTTGAATTTAGTCACAGGTGCAACAGGTTTAGTCGGTTCTCATGTTTTATTAGCATTACTGCAGCAAGGTCAGTCTGTTATTGCAATGAAAAGAAGTACCAGTGATGTTAAGGAAGTAGAAACTGTTTTTTCTTATTACACTTCCGAATATAAAGAACTCTATAAAAAAATAATCTGGCGCGAAGCTGATCTGAATGATGCTTTGGGTTTTGACGAATTATTAAAGGATGTAACAACTGTATATCATTGCGCAGCTTTAATTTCATTAAATAATAATAACAGAGAACAAGTAATGAGATCAAACGTTGAAGGAACAGCTAATTTGGTTAATGCTTGCTTATTAAATAAAGTTCAAAATTTTTGTTTTGTGAGTTCAATTGCGGCTTTGCAAAATAAAGACATTAAAACAGATGTTGATGAATCTGTATTTTGGAAATCCTCACCAGATCAGGATGTTTATTCCTTAAGTAAATATTTAGCAGAGCAAGAAGTTTGGCGCGCCATAGAAGAAGGATTAAATGCGGTGATCGTAAATCCGGGAGTTATTATTGGTCCTGGTAATTGGGGTAGGGGCACCGGACAGTTAGTTTCCCTAAGCGCGCAAGGTGTTAAATTTTATACGGAAGGAGTTACAGGTTTTATTGCTGCAGAAGATGTTGCAAATGTTATGGTAGCATTAATAAATAAAAAAGCATTTGGTGAACGCTTTATTTTAGTAGAAAATAATTATTCGTTTAAACATATACTTCAAAAAATTCATGCTGAATTAAGTCAGCCTATTCCAAAAATTAACGCCGGAAAAACCTTTTTAACATTAGGCCGGATCTTCAGTTTTTTGCTTCCGGCAGGGCAGAAAATCAGTTCATCTACCGTTTCTACCCTCCTCTCCAAAACCACTTATTCCAACCAAAAACTAAGGTCGTATTTAGATTATAAGCTTAAAACTATCGATGAATGTATTGTTTTTACCTCTAAATGCTACAAAACAGGCAAAATATAAGACGAATTAACTAATTTATTATCAGGTGGTTAAAAACACCATTGGTGGGAAAAAAATTGGTTTTTGTATGTAAAATATATATCTTAGTCTACTAATTTAAGATACTTATATGCATATTGCCATCGCGGGGAACATTGGGTCAGGGAAAACTACTTTAACTTCTTTACTTGCAAAGCACTATAAGTGGCATGCACATTACGAGGACGCCGACGATAACCCTTATTTAAATGATTTTTATGAAGATATGCAGCGCTGGTCATTTAACCTGCAAGTTTACTTTTTAAATAATCGTTTCAGTCAGATCCTTGATATAAGAAAAGGAAAACATACAGTTGTACAGGATAGAACCATTTATGAAGATGCATATATTTTTGCGCCCAATCTTCATGCAATGGGATTGATGACAACACGCGATTACGAAAATTATTTTGCGTTGTTTAAATTAATGGAAGGTTTAGTAAAATCTCCGGATCTTATTATTTATTTGAGAGCTTCGGTTCCTACATTGGTAAAACAGATTCAAAAACGCGGACGTGATTATGAAAATTCGATCCGTTTAGATTATTTGAAACGATTGAACGAACGTTACGAAGCGTGGGCATCAACATACGAGGCCGGTAAATTATTAGTCGTAGATGTAGACGATATTAATTTTAACGAGAACAAGGAAGATTTAGGAAAAGTGATTAGATTAATTGACAGCCAACTAAACGGATTATTTAAATAGATTGAGCGACGGTACACATACAGAAGAAGCCTTTTTTAAAAGTCATTTTTTAAAAACGATCGATTCTTTAACGAATGGAAGCGAAGTATTGCTTGCTTATGATGGTGTATTGAATGTAGATACGATCAGCCGTTTAGAAACAGAAGTAGAAGGTAAAGTAACTGCTTTACAAATTCCAAAAGGCCCTCTCAAAAAAATATTTTTCATTTCCGTTGAAGCTTTACAAAACATGTTGATACATGGTGGTAAAGATGAAATGGGACATCAACACAATTATTTCATTCTTTCTAAAAATCATACTAAAGTAGAGATCATTACTTCTAATTTAGTTCCTAATGGTACTATTGAAAGATTAAAAGGAGATGTAGAGCGTTTAAATTCATTTAATGATCCTGCTGAACTGAAAAATTATTACATGGAGCATCTCGAAAAAAACGAGATCAGCGATAAGGGCGGTGCAGGTTTAGGTTTCATTACGATCGCTATGAAAAGCGGAAATAAATTAGGTTACGAGTTCGATAAAATAAGCGACAAGCTTTCTCTTTTTCTTTTAAAGTCTACTGTTAATTTAGAATAATTTCTTTTTTTTAATGTTATCAAACAACCGTGCCATACTGTTTTTAGCATCGTGGTATCCGGTAAGTTCAAATCCTTCTCACGGCATTTTTATTAAGCAGCACGCTCTGGCGCTTTCGTATTTTCAAAATTTGATCGTTGTTTATGCTTATGGAAGTAATGAAGGACCTTTTTATAAAATTGAACACAGAAACGTAAATGAAAATTTCACAGAGTATTTTATTAAATATCCAAAAGGAAAGGGAATTTTTAAACCTCTGAGATCATTTCTGAATTTCAGAAAAGCACATCAAATTTTAATTGATCATTTAATTCAGAAGAAAACAAAAGTAAAAGCCATCCAGGTAAATGTTATTTTTCCGGTAAGTATTGTTCTAGATCTTTATAAGAAAACATTTAAAGAGAAGCATACAATAGTTGAACATTGGAGTGGTTATTTAGCAATTGATGGAAATTACAGAGGGAGTATATTAAAA
>JANYCL010000143.1 GCA_025360355.1 Sphingobacteriaceae bacterium | reverse complement strand
GTTCGCGAAATAGTTAATATGGTTGTTATATCGGTGTTGGACGCTCAAAATAAAAAATGATAAGCTACATTGAAGGCCATATTTCTGAATTGAATCCTGCACTCATTACTCTTGAAGTAAACGGCATTGGTTATACGTTATTGATCTCTCTTAATTCTTTTTCTGCTTTTGCCGGAAAAGAAAAAGCAAAATTATTTATTGAAAGTGTTTTTGTGCGTGATGATAATCCGCGCTATTATGGTTTTTATAACATAGATGAGCGCGATCTGTTCCGGAAATTAATTTCTGTTTCAGGCGTTGGAGGCTCAAGCGCGATGCTAATGCTCTCGTCCCTTTCTCCAGCCGAAATAGCAGGCGCCATCAATACTGCCAATGTAACTTTGTTAAAAAGCATAAAGGGAATAGGCGAAAAAACCGCACAACGCATTGTGGTTGACCTCAAAGGGAAATTAGGCAAGCATGAGGGGGGAATTTCACAGATTTTAACACCTTCGTACAATAAAAATAAAGAGGAGGCGTTAATGGCATTAACTACGTTAGGTTTCCCTCGGGCTACTGCCGAAAAGGCTATAGAAAAGAGCTTAAAACAGCAAGGCGGCAGTTCCGATAATGTAGAGACTTTAATAAAAACGGCATTAAAAAATTTATAGAGTTATACTGTGAGGCTCAAGGGCGTTTTAAATTTTTTGGTATTTGGGGCTACTTCGGCGGCACTCATGGGCATTGTTTTTAAATCAAGCGCCAACCGGAATTTATTTAAACCCGTTTACGATACATCAGGACAAACTAAAGTTTTAGCAGTAGATACTCCGGAAGTTGAATTGCCCTATAAGTTTTCTGATAACAACGGTTCGCAGCCACAGTTTGATGATAAGAGTAAATTATATTTAGAGAATCCATCTAATATAAAAACAGATGTTAAGTATGATCCCACAACCGGAAATTATGATGTGAGTCAGAAAATGGGCAAATTAGATTACCGCCCGGATACTTACATCGATTCGCAGGATTATCAGGATTACATGTTTAAAAAATCTACGCACGATTACTGGCGCAGTAAAATTTCTGCTGAAGACATTAACAAACCCCGTAAAGGAATTGTTCCAAAACTTCAGGTTAACAGCGAATTGTTCGATCGTATCTTTGGTGGTAACACGGTTGATATCCGTCCAACCGGAACTGCAGAATTAATTTTTGGTTTGAACAGAAACAAAACTTTGAATCCTGCCATTCCGCAAAAACAACAGAAGGTTACCAATTTCGATTTCAACATGCGCATCCAGTTAAACTTAATTGGAAAGATCGGTGACAAATTAAAAATTACAACCAGTTATAATACGGAAGCCTCATTCGATTGGGAAAATCAAGTGAAGTTAGATTATACCGGTTACGAAGATGAGATCATTAAAAAAATTGAAGCCGGTAACGTTTCTTTGCCATTGAACAGTTCCTTAATTCAGGGAAGTCAAAGTTTGTTTGGGATTAAAACACAATTACAATTTGGACGTTTAACTATGACAAGTGTTTTATCGCAGCAGCGCGGTAAAAAACAAGAAGTAACAATACAGGGCGGCGCACAAACACAACAGTTCTCTGTTAATGGCGACATGTACGAGGCTAACAAACATTTTTTCTTAGCACATTATTTCCGCGAAAATTATAATGGGTGGATGGCCACCTTGCCCGTAATTAGTACACCAATTGTAATTACAAAAGTTGAGGTGTATCTCTTAAACCAAACCGGTAGCTCAGAGCAAACACGTAACATAGTTGCGTTTGCGGATCTAGGGGAAGACAGTGCGCATGTTCAACCAACTTTTCTTCCATCTAGCAATTGTATAAGCAATAGTTCTTACATGGTTTACGATAGCGCGGGTGTAATTCCTACTAACGGGGCCAACAGTTTATATTCAATTATCTCAAATACTTTAACCGGTCTCTTAGCAGACCGCAATGGCTCACAGGCTTCTTCTATTTTAACAGGTAGTGCGGTTTGTTCTAATTCTTGTAACGGGATATCAAATCAATACATGATCCCATCACGCGATTTTGATTTAATTGGTAATGCCCGGAAATTAAATTCATCCGAGTACACTTTAAACAATCGTTTGGGTTTTATTTCGTTAAACCAGACTTTAAATAACGATCAGGCTCTTGCGGTTTGTTTCCAATTCACTTACAATGGTAAAACATATCAGGTAGGTGAGTTTAGTGATCAGTTCCCTGATGCTACAAAATCGTTGTTTGCTAAATTATTAAAAGGCATTACTGTAAACGTGCGCTACCCTGTCTGGGATCTAATGATGAAAAACGTTTACTCACTTGGTGCTTACAACCTCAACCAACAAGATTTTCAGTGTAACGTTTTTTATAATAATATTGAAACCGGTATTGATGCACAGTATATTCCTTACGGCGCAATTAATGGTTCGCAATTGATCAAAGTTTTAGACTGTGATAAATTAACCGTTAACGGTGATAGGTCGTCAGATGGTGTATTTGACTTTTTACCGGGCTACACCATTAACCCTGCTAACGGCCGTATTTATTTTAAAACTGTTGAGCCATTCGGTACAACTCTAAAATCTAAGTTCGATCAAACAAATGATTTTCCTACAGCTAATAAATATGTGTTTCAGGAATTATACGACTCCACAAGAATTTCCGCACAACAATTACCGGAAAAAAACCGTTATAAAATAAAAGGCTCTTACAAATCTTCTTCAGGTTCCGAAATTTCTTTAAACGCACTTAATATTCCTCAAGGCGCAGTTGTTGTTACTGCTAATGGTGTTCGTTTAAATGAAAACACAGACTATACTGTTGATTATACTTTAGGACGTGTAAAAATTATTAACGAAAGTATTTTAAACAGCGGTGCTCAAATTAAAGTTTCTGTTGAGAGTAACTCATTATTTAACGTACAGCAAAAAAGTTTAATGGGTACGCGGTTCGATTTTAAAGTGAATCGCGATCTGACATTAGGCGGAAGTTTTTTGCGCTTCTCGGAAAAACCGGTAACACAAAAAGTAAGCACTGGTGATGAGCCTGTATCAAATATTATTTATGGTTTAGATTATAATTACAAAACCGAAGCGCCATTTTTAACACGTCTCATCGATCGCATTCCTTTGATCAACACTAAAGAAATGAGCAGCATCACTACTCAGGGAGAATTTGCACAATTGATCCCCGGAAACGCCGCCGCCATTGGTAAAAAAGGAAATTCCTACGTCGATGATTTTGAAGGAAGTATTTCATTGATCGATATTCGTAGTCCCCAAGCTTGGTTCTTATCAAGTATCCCACAAGGACAACCTTCGTTGTTTCCTGAAGCCAGTCTTTCTGATGATATAAATGCAGGTAAAAATCGTGCACGACTCAATTGGTACACTATTGATCCAAGTTTAACAAGAAACCAAACCATTACGCCTCCGGGTTACGACAAAAACGTTTATTCAAATAACTTGTTCCGACAAGTTTTAGAAACAGAGTTATTTCCCGGCAAAACCCCTCCTAACGGTCAGCCCGTTGTGCTTCCTGTTTTAGAATTAGGTTTTTATCCTTCAGAGCGCGGACCATATAACTTGGATGCATTACCTACCTCCAATGTTAGTGCGGGTATTGATGGTCCTACCGGAAAATTAAATAATCCTACAAGTCGTTGGGGTGGTATTACCCGCAGATTAGAAACAAATGATTTTCAAGCTGCAAACATTGAATACATTCAATTCTGGTTGATGGATCCGTTTAATGAGGATTACAAAGTAGAAACACATCCCGACATGGATAAAAACAATCCGCCCACAGGTGATCTGTATATTAACTTAGGTAACGTGTCGGAAGATATTTTGAAAGACGGGCATATGAGTTATGAAAACGGAATTCCGGGAAGCTCAAGCAACACTTCTAATTTACCAACTGTCTCAACTAATCTTGGTGTTGTTCCAACCTTGCCTCCGATCACAAATTCATTTTCAACAGATCAAAACGATCGTCCGTATCAAGACGTAGGTTATGATGGAATGGATAACCCCGCAGAAATTACCAAATTCGGTAAAGTGCTCACAGATATGCAGCTCGTTTCGGGTTTCAATCCGGGCGCTCCCTTAAATACAGATTTTTTTGCCGATCCTTCATCTGACAAATATCACTTTTTCAGAGGTGATGATTATGATGCAGATCCTGCTTTTAAAAATACTTTATTCCGTTATAGTAAATATAATAACTCAGAAGGCAACTCGCCAACCGAAGCGCAATACAAAGATCTAAATAGCAGCCATTACTCAACCGTTAGTTCAAACAATCCTAACATAGAAGATATTAATAAGGATAATACCTTAAGCGAAACTGAAAATTATTATCAGTACCATATTAAAATTTCAAAACAGGATCTGGATCCAAACAACGTTGGAAGTAATTTTATAGTAAACTCATTTGAAGGAACCGGCGACATTGAAGGAATTAAAAAAACCGTACGCTGGTATCAATTTAAAGTTCCTATTACACAATTTGAAAATGTTATTGGTGGTATTGAAGGATTCAACTCGATTCGTTTTATGCGTGTGTTCATGAAAGGTTTTGATAAACCTGTTGTGTTGAGGATGGCGCGTATGGAAATGGTACGCAGCGATTGGCGCCGTTATGCTTTTGATTTATCCAGACCGGGAGAATATTTAGCAAATGAAGATAACACAACTTCTTTCGACGTATCAGCGGTGAGCGTACAGGAAAACGGACAAAAAGTTCCGGTAAATTATGTTATTCCTCCCGGCATTCAGCAACAACAAAATATTCAAACAACAAATTTAGTTTTACAAAACGAGCAGGCTTTACAATTACGTACAGTGAATTTAAAAGATGGTGACAGCCGCGCTGTTTACAAAAACTTTGAGTACGACATGCGTATGTACAAAAACATAAAAATGTTTGTACACGGTGAGAAAATGCCGTTAATAGACAATTCATTAAAAGATGGCGATCTTACTGTGTTTATCCGTATTGGGTCTGATTACAACAATAACTATTACGAATACGAAATTCCATTGCAATTAACTCCGGCTGGTTATTACGATCCGAATAATGAAAACGATAAAGCCTCTGTGTGGCCGGGTTCAAACGAAATAAATATTCCGTTTGATATTTTAACAAGCGCAAAAGAAACCAGAAATATTGCAACGGGAAAAGATCTCGCATTAACGCAAAAACCATATTCGATCAGTGATGGAAATAATATGATCACTATTGTAGGGAATCCAAATTTAGGCGGCGTAAAAAATATCATGATCGGGATCCGGAATCCTAAAGACAATGGCGCATTACCACATAGTGCTGAAGTTTGGGTAAACGAATTACGATTAACTGATTTTAATAATAAAGGCGGATGGGCAACAACAGGACGCATACAAGCGAAACTCGCGGATCTGGGACAAGTGTCGATGGCCGGAACTTATAGCAGACCATTTTTTGGAAGCGTTGAAAAGAAAATTAATGAACGAAGCAAAGAGACAACTTTAAATTGGGATTTCACTTCGCAATTCCAGATCGGTAAATTTTTCCCGCAAAAATGGAAAGTAAGTCTTCCAGTATATTATTCTTACGGAGAAACGCGCATTAAACCAATGTTCAATCCGTTTGAACCCGATGTTAAATTGGATAACTTACAATCAAATTCAGCTTTTTCTGCTGACGATATTCGTAAGTTAAAATTTAATGCTCTTGATTACCAGAAACGAAAAGGTGTAAATTTTACCAATGTGCGTATTGATGGTTTAAAACGTCCGGGCTCAAAGCCAATGCCTTGGGACGTCTCTAATTTTTCTGTCACATTTGCTTTTACCGAAACGTTTAAGCGCAACGTAAACATTCACCATAATCTTTTAAAACAATACCGCGGCAATATTACTTACGGCTTCACAATGCCGTCTAAGCCATGGAAGCCATTTAATAAAATGAAGATCTTTGAGAACAAATGGTTCGCGCTTATAAAAGATTTTAATTTGCAACCATTACCAAATAGTTTTGGCGTGTCGATGGATGTAACACGAAATTATTCTGAATTACTGAATCGTGACATCACAAGTTTTTATACCAATAGCGATGACCGTACACTTACCCAGTACAACAAACAATTTTTAATTGCACGTATTTATAATTTCAGATGGGATTTTTGTAAAGCTTTAAAATTTGATTACACAGCAAATAATGATGGCAGGATCTTAGAACCATTCGGCGCGATCGACACAAAAGAAAAGAAAGATACCATTAAACAAAATCTCAAAGGCTTTGGCGAAAACGTGGTTTTCCGTCAGCAGTTCAACATTAACTACAGCGTGCCATTAAATAAAATTCCGATTTTTGATTTCGTAACATTATCCTATAGATATGGCGGAACGTATACCTGGAACAGGCGACCGTTTGCCGCTGATGAAATTATTGGGAATACTATTCAAAATACCAATTCAAATAATTACACGACTAACTTAAATATGCTAAGTTTATACAATAAAATTCCTTATTTCAAGAGGATAAATTCCGGACAATTAAATAATCCTAATCCGGTCAAGAAGGGAAAGGATAAAAATAAAACTGATAAAAAAGATACCGCAAATAAAGAAGAGCCGAAAATTCAAAATTTTGGTGCTATAGGAGAATTTTTAGCGCGCGGTATTATGATGATAAAAACAGTGAATATTACTCTACAACAAACTGCAGGAACAGGAATGCCAAACTTTAAACCAAAATCAGAATATCTTGGAATGGATTGGGATCATTATAATAATGCGCCTGGAATTGGTTTTATTTCCGG
>JANYCL010000132.1 GCA_025360355.1 Sphingobacteriaceae bacterium | reverse complement strand
AAGATTGAAAACAAAAAATATCAGTTCTTTAACAGTTCTACCATTGTATCCGCAATTTGCGACTTCAAGTACATCGTCATCTATAGAAGAAACTGAACGTGCATTAAAAAAATGGTCTTCTGCGCCACCGGTTAAATTCATTCAGAATTTTTTCGACGATAAAGGATTTATTTCTGCATGTGTTGAAAAAGCAAAAAAATATAGCCTCAGTGATTATGATCATTTTATTTTCAGTTATCATGGATTGCCTGAAAGACAGATCACAAAAGCATCAGTTGAATTCAGTGATGGGAGTTGTAAATTGGGATCCTGCTGCGATGTGATCACAGATAAAAATCGTTTATGCTACCGTGCTAATTGTTTTGCTACAACACGTGAACTTGTGAAACAATTAAATATTCCTGAAGGAAAATATCAATCAACATTCCAATCCCGGCTTGATGATAAATGGCTTAAACCTTACAGCGATAAAGTAATTGAAGAACTTGCAAAAAAAGGTCACAAGAAAATATTAGTTTTCTCTCCTGCGTTTGTAGCAGATTGTTTAGAGACAATTTACGAAATAGGAATTGAATACAACGAGATCTTTAAAGAACACGGCGGAGAAAGTGTCACGCTTGTAGAAAGCTTGAACGATTCGGATACTTGGGTGAAAGCAATAAAAGAAATTATTCTTTGATCAGTTTGTAATTCAATACTTCCTGACTGGATTCTGTGATCACATTTATGAAATAAATTCCGCTTGGTAATTCCTGCAGATCAATTTGCTTAAAACTATCAGAAATAAAATTTTCTTTTTTTACAACTTGTCCAAGTGAGTTCATAATTAAAACTTGTGTATCAACACTTTTTGCACCATCACCAAAACTAATTACGAAATTATCTTTCGCAGGATTTGGAGCAAATTTTATCAATTCTTTATTTCCTTTAATTGTAACTGCAATCGTTTTTTCGAATGAAGTTGTTCCATCGTTATCAATTGCTTTCAATTTATAATATCTTGTTTCCTGAGTAGCACAACAATCATCATCATAATTGTATTTTCTTTTTTCGCCTGCAGCAACATTGTCTTTTGGTTTAACTGATGCTAAAAGATTAAAATTTATCCCGTCATCGCTCCGGTATACTTTATATTCTTTCAAATTATTTTCAGAAAGTGATTCCCACTCAACATTAACTTTTTTCGTGAGAGGATTAGAGGCAGCAGTAAAATACAACAGATCAATTGGAAGAACGGTACAAGGTATTGGTGCTGCAGGTACATTTTGATAAGGCCAAATAGTAACAAAACTCGAACAATTAGCTAACTCCATTTGGTATCTTATTCTGTAACAAGTGGCACAAGCCAAACCTGCACCGGTTAAAACGTTAATATCGCCACAACTTAATTGATTACAATTGCAATCATATAAAGTCCAATTAAACCACACCACATTCCCCGCTCCGCAATTGCTTGTGATAATTGCTTGCCAAGAAAAATTTGACCAAGAAGCAGAGCTTGTAAACTGAAAAACATCTTCAAATACGCTATTAGCATTATACCCTGCAGCCGTTAAGGGATAAGATGGGCAACCACCAGTTACAGTCGGAACAGTAGGCGGACTATTAAAAAAACATCCCGGATCAGGACTCGAGCATGGTTTTAAAGGTGGGGGATTTGTAATTGCACCACCGGGATTTGCAGTAGTAACTCCTATATTAAAAGTCCCGTTACTTCCACAAGCTCCACCCGAAGGATACGTTACCTGAATATAATAAGTTTTACCAATTGTAAGATTTGTTAATTGATATAATTGAGTTAATGGTCCACCGGAACTTGACTGACAACTGATAGGGCCGGTATCACCACAATTTACAGTAGGTAAACTGCTATTGCCGTAAATAGCACTTCCAAAAAAACAGGCACCACTTACGTAGTCAATTTTCACATATAAAGTTGTTGCTGTTGCTACAAAACTATACCACACTGTTGGTTTTCCGGCCGCGTTACAGGCTGATGTTTCTCCGACTTCTGCAGTTCCGCAAGTGGTTCCATTAACACTCCCTCCATTTACAGCCAATGATATTGCATTAACCCAGTTATCATTTGCAGCATTACCTGCACACGCCATAACTTTTTGATTTGGATCAGTTGCTATTTGAGGAATAATAAAAGATTTTTCTAGATCGGCAGGACTTAAAGCTTCAATTGGACGCGAAATACTTTGTGAAAAAATATCACAATTACTAAACAATAAAATTCCAAATAAGAATAATGCCTTTTTCATAAAATAAACCCCTTCACTTATTCGTAAAACAACAATTAAAGGTAAGGCTTTTCGGTCAAACAACCATAAAAACAGATGAAAAATGTAACTAAATTATTTAGGCCTTTATATTGGTAAATCCACTCATTTTAAGCCTTTGTTCACTCAAAATTTAGCACTTTTGTAAAAGAATGAGCTTCACCGAAGATTTTAAAAAAGCCAAGTATTTAGCCTTATTTAACGATAATGGCTGCAAAAATGGGTTTGATATGAGTCTGTTCTTTGCCGATACCGCTCAAAAAACAATATCTGATTATCCGGGTTTTTTCTTCTGCAATTACGATTATAAAAATAAAATAGAGGATATCTCTTCAAAAAAATCTTCTCCTTTAAAATTTGAGGATTTAATTTTTTTCTCTTCTGAAAAGAAATTATTAGCTAAGGAATTTAATGAAGCTTTAATTGTTTTAGAAAATAAAAGTCACACCGTTAATTTAAATTCAAAAACCTCGAAAGCCGATTATATAAAAAATGTTACTGCATTAAAAAAACATATTCAAAACGGCGATATTTACGAAATTAATTATTGCATAACTTTTGAAGCCGGAAATGTAAAAATCGATCCTATCACTGTTTATCAAAAATTAAATTCAATTAGCAAAGCACCCTACTCTTCTTTAATTAAATTGGATGATAAATATATTATATCTGCAAGTCCTGAATTATTTTTAAGTAAACGCGGTAACAAACTTATTACAAAACCAATTAAAGGCACAGCCAAAAGAGGTCTTACACCGCAAGAGGATTCAAAAATTAAAGATGAATTACTGAATAGCCTTAAAGAGCGGACCGAAAACGTTATGATAGTTGATGTTTCACGGAACGATCTATCACGCATTGCTAAAAAAGGAACTGTTAAAGTTGAAAAACTATTTGATATTGAAACGTACGAACAAGTGCACCAAATGGTAAGTACGGTTAGCTGCGAATTAAAAGAAGATATTACGTTCAACGATATTATCCGCGCTACTTTCCCAATGGCAAGTATGACAGGTGCACCAAAGATCCGTGCCATGGAACTAATTGATGATTTTGAAACTAATAGTCGCGGACCCTATAGTGGTTGTATGGGTTATATAAAAGAAAATGGTGATTTTGATCTAAGCGTTTTGATAAGAAGTATTTTTTATAACGAAACAGAAAAATATTTATCATTCTCCGTTGGCAGTGCAATTACTGCTTTATGCGATCCTGAAAAAGAATACGAAGAATGTTTACTAAAAGCTGCGGCTATGAAAAAAGTTTTGGAAGATTAATTATTGTAGAATTAATTTTTCTTTCGCGACAATTTTTCTGTTCTTATTGATGGTCACAAAATAACTTCCCGATGCTAATCCCGAACAATCAATACTTAATTCAGTTGATGTTAAATTGAGTTGCTTAACTATTTTCCCTTCAATGTTCTTTATCTCTATCATCTCACCACCTGCATACGCATAATTCTCAAGCTTAATGGTTACACTGCCGGATGCGGGGTTCGGAAATAATTTAAAAACTACATTTGTTTTTTCCGGTTTGGTTATTCCTAACGGTCCTCCACCCTGCTTATTTGCAAAAGCATATTCTCCTAAACGAAGTGTATCGATAATAAATTTACCAGCTGTTGTGCCTGTTTTAAATTTTGTGTATTTATCAACTAGTTTCCAATCATCAGCTGCATTTTTCCTGTACAACACAACAATGCTATCGTTTTGCGTTTTGGTTAAACAGGTATCTAACTGACCATAATTTCCGCTGGTTGTTATATTACCATCAAAATTTAAATGCAATTTAGAAACAAAACCCGGACTCATCACACCATCGAATCTCCAGTAATGCTGGTTAGATATTTTATAGTTTTTGATGTTGAATTTTATTGGATCAGGTGCTGTATAATTATGCTCCGCTCTTATAAAAGAAGAATCCATGCCACTATTTGAAATTTGTATTATACATTTTCCAAGCGCTTTATTTGCAGTCACTGCAGATTTATAAACATTATTATCTGCCGCAATCGCATCACCAATTTTCGAATCATAATTAATTATCGAAAACAAAGGAGCAAAAGGCAAACTCATAGTAAATGTTTGGTTAGCTCCGCTCATAATAATACTTCTAACAGTTGGCTGCCAATTACTATTGAAAAAAGAGATCTCGAGGGGAACATTTGTATAATATGAAGGCGCCCCCGTTAATTTTTGTTTTACATAAACTGTTGCAACGTAGTTTCCAGGACCTATCATTGTATATTTTGTTGAATCAATAGAAAAATGAGGCCAGCCGCCATTAAAAACCCAATCATTAAAAAAGTTTCCTAAAAACTGTCCTGATGAAGTTTCAAGTAATGTTCTGAATTCTGAACTGTTCATATTTTTGTAAGCTTTCTGTGTCATTACATATTTTAAGCCTGCAAAAAAAGCCGCGTCACCCATGTAACTCCTTAAAGTGTGAGCAACAACAGCTCCTTTTTTATAAACATGATCACCATAAGTATATTGAAAGGGTATTCCTGAAACTGCCCAAAATTTTCCTTCACGAAAATGCGCGTAATGCACCATGTCGTCGTGCGTAACTCTTAAATTAGAAATATAACTTGGTTTACCATATTGCCATTCTCTGAATAAATATTCGCTGTAGCTTGCCCAACCTTCATTCAGCCACATGTCTTCTTGTGTTTCACATGTCATTAAGTCGCCCCACCAGTGATGAGAAAATTCGTGCGCCATGATGCTTGCTTCATAAGCAATACTTGTTGCAACTTGCGGATAAGAAATATTTGTTGCGTGTTCCATTGCTCCATTATTGAACGGAACTAAACAATAACCTACTCTGTTCCAAACGTACGGACCGTAATAATTTTCAGCACCGGTGATCCAATTTTTTAAATTCACAAAACCGTTCTTTAATCCTGTTGTATCAGCTGCACGCGCCGCTAAAATAATTGGAACGGTTCCTGTTGAAATGGTGTGCGTCCAGCTAACTTGTGTATAATCTGCAAGAGAAACAGAAGCTAAATAACTCGGAATTTCTTTTTGCATCACCCATTTTCTTGTCCGTGTACTTCCAACTTTTACATCACTCATTAATTGTCCGTTACAATAAGCACGTTTTGTGGAATCGCTTATGATATTAAATTCATACTGACTCTTCTCAACAAAATTATCGAAACAAGGAAACCAAACTCTTCCATAATTATGCGGCTTTGCTCCGAAACCAACTCCTAAATTAAATGCATAATTCCCACTAAAATAAAAACCGCCCCATCCGGTCGGATCGCCTTGTGGTTTTCCATGATAAAATAATGTTATGTCAACAGTATCTGTTGTATTGTAACTTAAAGGCAAATTCACTTTTACAACAGTATCATTATATGTATATGTTAATGTTGTTGAATTTAATTTAACTGAATCGATGAACATTTTCAAAAGATCCAACCGTATTTTATTTTGTGAATTAAGTTTTG
>JANYCL010000131.1 GCA_025360355.1 Sphingobacteriaceae bacterium | reverse complement strand
TGGGTTTACTTTGGGCTTTTATTCAACCCACTGTTACATTATTAATTGTAACTGTTGTTTTTGGTAAATTTGTTCATATTGATACAAACGGAATACCCTATCCTGTATTTGCTGTAACAGGTATTGCATTATGGACTTATTTTTCCTTCGTATTAACTCAATCCGGTAATTCTGTAATCGGTATGCAGGATATGGTAAAGAAAATTTATTTTCCAAGGCTAATTATTCCTTTATCAAAAGCAATCGTTGGTCTCGTTGATTTTGGTGTTGCTTTAATTATTCTTATTGGTTTATTTATTTATTATGGAATTGTTCCGTCGGGTAATATTGTTTTTTTACCGGTTTTTATTGTGCTTACAATTGTTTCATCTTTAGCTGTAGGGATTTGGCTTTGTGCACTTACTATCCGTTACCGAGATTTTCAATATGTTGTCCCTTTTTTAGTGCAGTTTGGTTTATACCTTACCCCTATTGCCTATCCTTCTCAAATTGTCATCAATAATTTACCCAAATGGGCCACACTTCTTTTTTATCTTAATCCTATGGCGGGCATAATTGAGGGATTTAGATGGTGTTTGTTCGGGGGGATTTTGCCTTCGGGGTATTTTTGGCTCTCCATTTCCATTGTTTTTCTCCTGTTAATCAGCGGGATTTACTATTTCAAAAAATTGGAAAGAATAATGGCTGATATTATTTAGCTTCTAAAAGATTGCCTTCATCTAATTCAGACTTTAAGTTCGCCACCGTTCTTAATTGTTTTAGCTTTTTCACTACTTTTATTTATATTTGAGGCTGTTGTTTAGCTTTTTACAAATTATTTTTTGTTAGGTTAAGCATTTTAAACATTCAGGAATAACCAAAATACTTTTAAATGAAAATTCTGGTAACCGGTAGTAGTGGATTAATAGGCTCACAAGCTGTAAAATATTTTGGGCAGCAAGGTCACGAGATCATTGGTGTTGATAATAATCTCCGGAAATTTTTCTTTGGTGAAGTTGGAGATACCTCCTGGAATCTTGCAGCTTTAAAGAAATTACCAATTAAATTTACACATTACGATACAGATATACGCGACCGCGCCAAGGTAAATGAATTAATAAAAATATCTAAACCTGATGCTGTCATACATTGTGCAGCACAGCCATCGCATGATCTGGCAGCTAAAATTCCGTTTGAAGATTTTGATACCAATGCCGGTGGTACGCTTAATTTATTAGAAGCAACCCGACAACATTGTAAAGAATCACCATTTGTTTTTTTAAGTACGAATAAAGTTTATGGTGATGCTCCCAATGAATTAGAACTCATAGAAACAGATACACGTTGGGATTATAGATCAGAAAAATTTAAACATGGGATCGATGAAACCATGCGTATCGATCAAACCAAACATAGTTTATTCGGCGCATCGAAAACTGCAGCTGATGTATTTACACAAGAGTATGGTTTGTATTTTAATATGCCCACTGTATGTTTCCGTGGTGGCTGTTTAACCGGTCCTGCACATAGCAGTGCTGAGTTACATGGATTCTTATCTTATCTTATTAAATGCGCCGTAATTGGTAAATCCTATACTATTTTTGGTTATAAAGGCAAACAGGTTCGCGATCAAATTCACAGTTATGATGTTGTTACTGCCATTGAGCAATTTATTAAAAACCCGAAATGCGGCAAAGTTTATAACATGGGCGGCGGAAAAGAAAACAGCATTTCTGTTCTTGAGTGTATTAATATGCTTAGCAAAAAATATGGTCACAATTTAAATTATTCGGTGAGTGCTGAAAACCGTATTGGCGATCACATTTGTTATTACAGCGACCTAAGGAAATTTAAAACTGATTATCCAACATGGGGCCTGTCTTATAATTTAGATAAAATTTTTGATGAAATAGTTGAAGCACAATTACAACTGAACTCTTAAAATGAACGTTGCTATTTTTGATCTACAGCATTTTGAAATGGTACACGTTTTGCACCATGTTTTCGACTCGCCGCTAAATAATATCAGTTTTTTTACAAACCAAAATCTGGTCAACAAAATAAAAAGTTCAACTCTTGCATCTTCAAAATTTTCTGTAGTAGTTACAGATAATTCAGACTCGATCGACGATTTTTTAAAAGTTTGCCTCGATCACATTTCTAAAAATAATATTGAGGTTATCGTTTTTAATACGATCGACATTCATTATAAAAATACCTGGAGTTTTATTAAACAATTAAAAATTCCCGTTTTTATTACCATACACAATATTAATACGTGGTTAAAACCACCTTTCACTTTAAATAAAAAAGCACTTAGCTTTTATTATTACCGGAAGAAGATGGTCGCCAAAACAGCAGGACTAATTGTGCAGGAAGAATTATTTATTGATTATGTAAAAAACAAAACCAATTACAAAAAACCTGTTTTTGCATTACCACACACTTTAAAAGAGAAAGAAACACCGTTCCCAAAGAATTCCAAATTAGTAGTTGCCATACCAGGCGGTATTGACGGCCATAGGCGTAATAACGATTTTTCATTATCCGTTATTGAAAAAGTAAGTGCTAAAAACAAAAATATTCAATTTGTTTTTATTGGCAGCATCATCGGAGTTTTAGGTCAGCGGATATTTGAACAGATGCAAGAGCTAAATAAAAAAGGCTGCGATATTTTACATTACTATGATGAAAATTCGAATAAAGTGTTTGATGAGCAAATGTCAGCTTGCCATATTGTTTTTTTACCATTAATTGTTGAAACCAAATACGAAGGCATCACAGAAATTTATGGTGCCACTAAAGTAACCGGCGTGTTATACGATCTAATGCGCTTTGAAAAGCCTTGTATTGTTCCGCATGACCTTATAATTCCTCCCACAATGCAAAACAGTATTGTTTCGTATAAAAATGAAGACTCTTTTGTTAATTTACTACTTGATCTGGAAGCTAACCGAAACAAAATAACTGAACTCATTACAAACGCAAAGACCAATTCAGAATATTATACTGTTGAAAAAATAAAAGGAAGATTCTTAAAAAAATTTACTGCCCTGATCTCTAAAGATTCAGTTCTATCACTTGACAATTGATCTCATTTTTTGCTGCCAGTTCCAGGCGGTTTTCATGATGTCAGATACAGTGTGTTTCGGAGTCCAACCTAAAATGTTTTTTGCTTTTTCATTGCTCGCGTAAATTGCAACAATATCTCCTTCCCGTCTTGGGCCGGTTTTATAATTCAATTTTATATTGTTCGCTTCTTCAAAAGATCTCACGGCTTCTAAAACTGTGATGCCTTCACCGGTACCTAAATTAAAAATTTCAATTTTATTTTTAAACTTCCCTTCTATCGAAGAATTTAAGGCTAGCGAATGCGCGTCGGCAATATCCATTACATGAATAAAATCACGCAAGCCGGTTCCATCGCGGGTTGGATAATCTGCACCGTTAATAACAAGTTCCGGTCTTATTCCAATTGCAACCTCTGTAATAACAGGTACCAAATGATTTCCTTTAGTATGCAAATACTCACCAATAAAACCGGATTCGTGTGCGCCCGCAGGATTAAAATAACGCAGTAAAACAAAATTAATATCAGAATTCCGGCTCATATCGCAGATCATTTTTTCGCCAATTTGCTTTGTTAAAGCATACGGACAAGCCGGTTTCCCAAACGGAGTTTCTTCAAGTACAGGTAAAGTATCAATATTACCATAAACAGTACATGATGAGGAAAAAATAAAATTTTTAATTTTAAATTCCTGTGCACACTTAAGAATATTTACAGTTGAAGAAATATTATTGTGAAAATAAACCAAAGGTTCTTTTACAGATTCTAAAACATCTTTATACGCGCCGAAATGTATAATGCCAACAGCGTCTGCGTTTTCAGAAATAATGGCTTTTGTTTTCTCGTAGTCGCACAGATCAACAGAATGATTTTTTACTGTAACTCCGGTAATTTGCTTAATGCCTTCCGCGCTAAATGGGTTTGCTCTTGATAAATTATCGATCGATATAACCTCAAATCCTTTTTGAATTAGATCAACAATTGTATGGGAGCCAATATACCCCATTCCGCCTGTAACTATCACTTTTTTTTGTCCCATTACTATGCTGATCAATAACTACAAAACTAACAAAAATACCCGTTTTTAGTTATATTTGTAAGTAAAATTGTTGTTTTGAACTCTGCCCCAGGCTACCAAATGTGTACCCGTTGTGTTATGGATAACACCAACGACCCAAATATTGTTTTTGACGAACAAGGACATTGCAATTATTGTAACGATTATTTCTCTAACGAAAAACAAAATACAAAATCACCTTCGACCTTAAAAAAAGAACTGGATACAATTATTGAAAACATAAAGGCCAATCGTACACAAGGTAAATATGACTGTATTGTTGGAGTAAGCGGCGGAGTAGACAGTATGTACGTAGTTCATCTTCTTGTTAAAGAAGGTTTACAACCATTAGTTGTTCATTATGATAATGGTTGGAATTCTGAATTAGCCGTTAAGAATATTGAAGTTATTTTAAATAAATTAAATATTGATCTAAACACTTACGTAAACGATTGGGAAGAATTTAAGGATCTTCAACTTTCTTTTATTAAAGCTTCTGTAATTGATATAGAATTAATTACCGATCAGGCCATTATTGCCCTTTTATATAAATTAAGTAAAAAGCATAAAATTAAATATGTTTTTACCGGTCATAATAACTCTACCGAATCTATTTTACCCAAACACTGGTATCATTGGAAATTAGATGGCTTAAACATAAAAGCAATTCATAAAAAATTCGGCACTAAAAAACTTAAAACTTACCCTATTGTAAATTATTTCAATCAGTACTACTTAAATAAAACCAAAAAGATCTCACAACATTCACTTTTAAATTATGTGAACTACAATAAGGCGGAGGCAAAAGAAATTTTAAAAAAGGAATACGGATGGACAGATTATTCCGGTAAACATAACGAATCGATATTTACGCGCTTTTATCAGAATTACATTTTACCTTTAAAATTTAATGTAGATAAACGCAGAGCCCATTTGTCTTCGCTTATTTGTTCCGGTCAGATCACCCGTGAGGAGGCTCAGAAAGAATTATCAATGAAGCCCTGGGAAATGAAAGAGACTTTGGAAGATAAAGCGTATGTTATTAAAAAATTTGGTGTTACGGAAAAAGAATTTGATACATGGATGAGTGAAAAACAAATTTCTCACTTTAATTACCCAAGCTACTTGACACGCCACGAAAAAATAATAATGCGGATAAAAGCAATTGTCGGACGAAAGTAATTAATTTGATGAAACTCGAAGATCAAAACATTCTTATCGTTTCAAATGAAGCTTGGGGACCTGTTTGGTATTCTAAACATAACTATGCGTGGCAGCTTTCGCAAAAAAACAAAGTCTATTTTCTTAACCCCGCAGTCAGGTTTTCTCCTCTAAATGTTTTCAAGAAAAATCTTGTTTCAGAAAAAATAAACGACAACTTAATTACTCTTTCTTATAAAAACATTCTTCCTGTTAAATTAAATTTTTTCAGACTCATTAACGAATGGTATGTTTTTAAGATCTTACACAGGTATTTTGATAACAATAAAGTGAAAAATATTGTTTTCTGGACCTTTGATCCAATCCGCTTATCTACACCGGAAAAATTAAATCCAAAAATAATAATTTTACATGCCGTCGACCATTATCTATTTACTTATCCTAGCGAGATCCTTTTAAGTAAAAAAGCAGATTATGTATTCTGTGTGTCCGATGTAATTGCCAGGTCCTATCAAAAATATACTACAAAAACATACGTAATACCGCATGCAGTTCCTGATGATGAATTCTTACCCATAAAAACAGAACGCTCAAAAAAAATAACCGGAATTTATGTTGGCACGATCGATATACGACTTGATTTTAATTTTATTAATCACATCACAAATGTTTTTCCTGATATTACATTCAGATTTATTGGTGTGATCAGACCCAGTATAGAGACGATGTTCAATAAAGATAAAAATAATATTATTTTTGAAGGAGCTCTTCCGTTTACCGAATTAAAACATCAAATTCGTGAAGCTGATTTTTGTTTTTTATTTAAAGATATTTACCATTTAGGGAATAGTATTTCCAGTCATAAAATGCTTCAGTATTTTGCACAGGGCAAACCTATTTTTGCAACTATAATGGAACAATATAAAAGCATAAATACTTTGCTATACATGGAAAACGATCTGGAGAAAATGGAAAAGATGATGCGCCACTTTGTTGAGCATTGCGAAAACCAGGAATTAATTCAGAAAAGGATCGATTACGCTAAAGAACATTCGTTTTCGAACACATTACTTAAAATTGAAAAAATAGTGAGCTAAATTATGCAAAAACATGTTGTAATGATAATTGCCAATAGTCCTAACCCTTCTTATTTTAGTTGGTTTGCAGAACTGAATGCAATTGAGAATAATTTTAAGTTCACCTTTATTTTTCTTGCTACTGCCAAACCGGATCTAACTGAAAAACTAAAAAAATATAATGTTACATCCCGCTGGTATTACTTTGATTTTGCACCAAAAAAACATTGGCAATACATTAAATTGTTTTCCAAATTATTTTTTCTATTCCGGAAAATTAAACCGGATGTTGTTCAAACAAATTTGTTTGATGATAGTTTTGTTGCTTTGTTTGCAGCACGGTTAGCCGGTGTTAAAAAAAGAGTTATCACCAAGCAAGATACAGGATACCACATCTCTTATTGTCCGAAATTTATTCCGTACGACAGGTTTAACAATTCAAATGCAACAGATATTTTACCGGTTTCACAAGAATCTATGGAGCTCATTTTAAAATACGAAAAACCAGATCCCTCTAAAATTAAAATTGTTCACCATGCAGTTGATCAGGATAGGATAACTGTTTTAAACCCAGAAGAAATACTCAGTCTCAAAAACAAATATAATTTACACAATAAAATTGTTGTCGGAACTGTTAGTAGATATGTTTTTTC
Source organism: Sphingobacteriaceae bacterium (assembly GCA_025360355.1). Classification (GTDB taxonomy): domain Bacteria; phylum Bacteroidota; class Bacteroidia; order B-17B0; family Aurantibacillaceae; genus JAHEYG01. Next base: position 3,766 of record JANYCL010000131.1, on the reverse strand, counting down.
TAAAGGTTATTTTGAAATTGTAGAAGCTATAAATATATTAGTGAAACAGTTTCCGAATCTTGTTTTTATTGCGGCAGGCTGGGGACCGCAAAAAGATAAAATAACTGAGGCTATTAAAAAAAATGGTTTGGAATCTCATTTTCTTTTAGTTGACAAAATTAATTTTGATAGTATGCCATCCTTTTATAAATGTTTGGATATATATGTGCATGCTGCCCATTATGAACCTTTTGGGTTTGTTTATGCAGAAGCTATGTTTAATAAAATACCTATTGTTAGCACAAGAGTGGGTGCCGCCCTGGATGCTTTAAAACATAAAGAAAGCTGTTACTTTTCTGATTTTAAATCGCCGGAACAGATTGCTGAAGGAATTGCATATCTTATTAATGATCCTGTGGCTAAACAAGACATGGCACAAAAAGCTTATGAGATAGCTAAAGCTAATTTCTCGAAAGAAATAATGTGGGATAATTATAAATCTATTTTTTCCAGCTAATGAATACACTTGAACAGCCCGTTTGTTTAATTTGTAGATCTGCCAACCTACATAGTTATTATTACCCACCTGTTATTTTTAATAAAAAAACATTTACATATTTAGAATGTCCTGTTTGTCTCTCTGCAGTTATAACACCTTTGCCGAATGAAGAAGATTTTAGAGAAATGTATGGCGAAAGCGACCATGCCTATCTTTTAAAACTTAAAGAAGATGAAAAATTAAATTTTACTTTTTTGTATGAGCCTTATAATCATCAAAAGTACCAGCTTGATTTTTTTAATAAATACAATTATGGAAGCGCCGGTAAAACACTTTTGGATATCGGCTGTGGAAGTGGTTTTTACATGAAATACGCCGAACAAAAAGGACTAGAATGTTATGGCATTGAATTTGATGAGAAATTTGTTTCGCTTTTGATCAAAAAAACAAATTTAAAACTTTCCACTTTTAAGACCTTTGAAAAAGAATTCGTCGGCAAAACATTTGATCTGATTCACATTGGACACATGCTCGAACATTCCATAAATCCGGATGAAGTGCTCGCCTTTGCAAAAAAATACTCTCATGAAAATACCATTTTAATTATTGATGGGCCACTTGAAAAAAACAAATGCCTTTCCAGATGGTTAATTAAAACTGTTTCGAAACTAAAAAGAAAAAAACATAATACTTATCCGCCTCAGCATATCACTTTTACCAATTACAATTCGCAATTACGTTTATTTGAAAGAAATAATTTAAAGAAATTAAATTATGAAGTCGCAGAGCAAATGTTCCCCTTGCCAAATCGCTTTACTTTTAAACACCCTCTTAATTCAGTTCTCTTTTTGATTGCAAGATCCTCTGTTAACTTATCGAAGCTTCATCCCAAACTCGGGAATTTATTTCACTACGCCGGCAGATTTAATTAAACCCAATTCTAAAGCTTTGTCCTTGGAGCAAAGTAAGAAATTGTAATTATCACTCACAGTTATTTGGTCTACTTGTTTTAAACCGTCATCTTCGTTAACATTAAAATACAAATAAGGCAAATACTGAAAGATCATCTGGATTTTTTTCGCTACTTCGGGATACGTTATTTCAATGAGGATCGTCGGTTTAAATAGTTCCAGATATTTACCAAAACCTTCTAATACTTCCGCCTCATGAGTTTCAACATCAATTTTAATTAGATCAATGTGGGTGATATTGTTTTCTTCAATATAGGTGTCTAGTCTGCAGGTTTTAATTTTTACTGTGCTGCTCTTATCCTTATTCACCATTAAATTTTTATTTACAGTAACTGCATAAGTGTGTTCGCTACTTAGATCGTCATAAACAATTGCATCACCATCAAAATTCGATAAGGCCTTTTCTACATTCTTTATTTTGTAATTATTTATCCTGATGTTTTTTTCAAGCATTGCTGATACGCGTTTTACAGGCTCAAAGGCAACAATATCACAGTCCGGATTAATTGTTGCAGCGATCAATGAATAAATTCCGGTATTAGCGCCCACATCCATAATGCTGGTCGCTTTTTCACATAATTTGATCCACACTTTAAGCGACTGTCTTTCCCACCCGTTTTCCAATCCCGCCCAAAAAATTCCATTTTCAATTAATAAACCATGATTATACGTGCGAAAAGATTTATGTCCTTTGATCTTAACCTCAATTTCACCTTTAAAATGTAAATGCCGATATAGTTTTTCCTTTGGTTTAAAAAACATTCTTACAACTAAGAACATTTGTTTCTTAAATGGAATTACAGAATAAATTACTTTAACTAGAGACCTCATTAAAACCCGATGGTATGTTATTAATAAAATGGTATTCCACTCCTAAAATAGCTATTATTTAGCAGATATTAGATACTTTTGTAATAAACCTGCATAAAGTCATAATTTAATATGATTCGATCTAATTCCATGGTTTCTATAATTATTCCGGCCTATAATGCCGGGCGATTTATTGCGGAAACTATTGATTCTGTTTTAAAACAAACCTACAAGGACTGGGAATTAATAATTGTAAACGATGGCTCCACCGATAACACACAAAAGATCGTAGAAGAATATCGATCAAACAATCCGACTGTTCATATAATCAATCAGGAAAATAAAGGCGTTTCCAATGCCCGTAATGCAGGTATCAAAAAAGCATCAGGTGAATTTATTGCATTCTTAGATGCAGACGATGTTTGGATGGAGGATAATTTGAAGGAAAAAATTAACTTTTTAGTGAATAACCATTCGGTAGATTTTGTTTTTTCAGACCGGAATTTTTGTGACGAAAAAATGCAAAATACCAGTCCGGCCCCTATAGGTTATGACGAAAATATTTTTGAAAACTGTTTGCTTTGGAATGGTGAATCTGTGCCCGGACCTTGCAGCAATTTAGTAATTAAAAAAAATTGTTTTCAGCAAGATCTGCTTTTTCATCCGGCTCTAAGTAATATCGCTGATAAGCATTTTGTAGTTCAACTCGCCTCCCGGTATAAAGGGAAAAGGATCCCCAAAGTATTATGGAGTTACAGGATCGTAAGCGGAAGCATGAGTAAAAATATTGGATTACATGAAACAGACACTTTAAAAGCGTACAGCCTATATAAAAAAGAAGGTTTTTTTAAAAGCAGGTCCTTTCAACAAAAATGTTTTTCAAATATGTATCTGATCGTTGGAGCCAGTTGGTGGAAAGACGGAGGAAATAAAATGAAAGGAGCATATTTTGTTTTTCGCGCTTTATTGGCGGCTCCAATTCACACCTTAAAGAAAATATTTGCTAAGCTTTTTAAATTCAAGTCTTGAAAACTAAATCAATAATCATTTATACATTTCAAAGTCTCGAAGACCCTTTGGTAAAAGGACTTATGCTTGAGTATTTAAGGGCTCTGAAAACTGATGAAAATAAATTCACTTTTCAGCTTATCACTCATGAACAAAAAGTATTTGCACTTTCGCCTGAAGATGTTATTAAGAAAAAAAAGGAGTTATCTCAATGCAATATTATATGGCATCCGGTAAAATACAGAAGCGGTTCATTTTTACTTGTAAAAAAAGTTTTTAATTTTTTACAGACTTTTTTTATTGCTTTAACTTTAAAAATAAAATATAAGCCGGCCGCAATTATGGGCTTTCTTTCTATTTCCGGCGGATACAGTTACATTCTTTCAAGACTGCTTAGGTTAAAATTAATTGTGTACTGCTTTGAGCCGCACAGTGATTATATGGCTGACTTTAAAATATGGAATAAAACCAGTCTCAATTATAAACTACTTCATCATTT
>JANYCL010000128.1 GCA_025360355.1 Sphingobacteriaceae bacterium | reverse complement strand
AAAAACTAACTTCCCATTATAGGTTTAGAATCGAGAGAGCGTGTATCTAAAGAATCACGAAGTCCGTTACCAACTAACATGAAGGCTAACACAAGGATCATAATGGCAACACCGGGAATGAATGCTAAATATGCTTTGTCAACCAACACATAACCGCGGTGGGCATTGATCATTTCTCCCCATGATGGAGTTGGAGGCTGTGCGCCAATTCCTAAAAAACTTAATCCCGCTTCAGTTAAAATTGCAGTCGCAAAGTTGGATGCGGCAATTACAATTACCGGACCCATTACGTTTGGCATGATGTGCTTGAAAATAATTCTGAAATTTTTATAACCTAATGCTCTTCCTGCTTCCACAAATTCTTTTTCGCGCAGACTTAAAATTTGTCCGCGAACTATACGTGCGATATCAACCCACATGGTTAATCCTACAGCGATGAACACCTGGAAAATTCCTTTTCCTAAAACCAAAGTAATTGCAATTACCAATAATAAAGTCGGGATCGACCAAACAACATTGATCACCCACATGATCACATCATCAACTTTCCCTCTGTAATAACCGGCAATGGCGCCTAAAACAATTCCCAGGAAAATAGAAATGAGAACAGAAATAAATCCAACTGTAAGAGAAATTCGCGTGCCTATCATTAAACGACTTAGCAGATCGCGACCTGCAAGATCGGTTCCTAATAAAAACGTTTTTGTTTTTATGTTTTCGTTTTTAATTTCTTCAGTAAGCTCAGCGGTTGTTTTTTTCATTTTCTCGCCGGTGCTGATCACATAAAATTCTAAAGTTTTTGAAGCTTCATCGTATTTTACGTTTGTGTTGGGATTTACATCGTAAACAACATCCGCTAAGTTGTAGGGGGTTTGCGTACCGTTATTTGGTGTTTCACCGGTAAATTCTTCAACAATGATATTTGGTCCTTCGAATTTATAACTGTAAACAGGAATGTTATTGTATTTACCATTTGCGCCAATAAACATTTTCGTAAAAATATTTTCAGATTTCAGAACTTCATTTTTGCGCATCAATAACATTTGAATTTTGAAACCGGGTTCTTTAATGTGTAATTCCGGTTTTTGATCGTTTGCGAAAGGAGTAGAATCGGGAGTGATCGCGTAACCAAGAACAGAAATGAGAGTTGCCAAAACAATAATTACCAAGCCCACCATGGCAAGACCACTTTTCTTAAATCTCCTCCAGGTTTGCTGGGATAGTGATTCAGATTCAAATTCAGACAGGCTCTTCTTCTTAAAAAACACCTTTAGCTACGGTTTGGTTTTACAAAAATGCTTAACAAAGCCGTTATTATAACATAAAAACTATAAAAGAATGTCAATGGTAAAAACCACAACCATTTTACAGGCCTGTTAAAATAACGTGAGGCTAAAAATAGCAACAAAAAGTCAATTATGACCCTCAAAAAATTGAAAATTATACCAATAATGGGAATATGATGTGCAAATAGGGGCATTATAAGATAAAACAAGCTAAAAAAGTGAACCAAAAGCACAATTATGGCTAAAAATGCGTTGGTTTGATTGGGATTTTTGTCAAATTTCGAGGCCCATCTTACCTTTTGCTGCATCAATTTTTTGAAGCCTTTTACCGGATAAGTTATAACGGAAGCGCTTTTATTTTTAAGATAAGAAATTGTTTCGGGATCAATTTTTTTAACGTCTTCTAAAAATAAAACATCATCGCCGGAATTAATTCCTTCATGACTTTTATAACCATTTACTTTTTCAAATATTTTTTTGGTGAAGGCGAGATTAGCGCCGTTACATAAAAAAGCTTTTTTGTGAAATGCGAATCCACCGGTTAAAATGGCGAGTGCGTTATTTTCGAAGAACTGGAGTTGATTTAATAAACCATTTTTATTTTCAATTTCGAGTGGCGCAATTATAAATTGTTTTTGCGTTTGTTCGTAATGTGAGATAATTGTTTTTAGCCAGTTTTTGTCTTCTGTGAAAGTGTCTGCATCGCGTGAAATAATTAATTCGCTGTTGCATTTTTCAATAGCTGAAGTGATCGATATTTTTTTACCAAGTGATTCGGTATTAATAATAATTTGAAAATTTATTTTAGAATCAGAAAATACTTTTTGAGAAATGGAAAGCGTATTATCAGTTGAGCCGTCGTTCACTAAAACTATCTCGAGCAATTTAATATCAAAATTTTGTTCAAAGATCGAGCGCAAACATTTTTCAATAGTATCTTCCTCATTTTTGGCGCAAATGATGATGCGGGTTTTAGTTGTGTTAATGTGAGATCCGGTTAATTCAAATGTCTTTGTTTTATTAAAACCAATTAAGCCATACACTAAATAAATAATGTAAATGAGTAAACTTAATACTCCGATTATTTTTATGGCAAGCATCATTTTTTAAACAGACTTAATTCAAATTTTTCTTTCACGATAATATAATAACCGATAAGACTTGGAATGACAATGTTAATCAACCAAACCATGATCGCAGTCGTTACCAATGAGATCTCGCTTATTTCCATTCCTCCAAAAACTAATAAAGCAATAGCAGCACGAACGGCAGGCTCAATAAAACTTATCATTGGTAAAATAGTGGTGAGTAAAAAATAAACACAAACTGAAGCAAAGAAAGAAATGTTAATTGGTCCTGAATAAAATATTTTAAAGATCAGCACGAACTGAATTGTAAAAACTACATAACGCAGAATTGAAAAAGAAACCAAGCGCACGATCGTTTCTTTTTTGAATTTGTAAGACGTGGTTCTTTCTCCTAATGACCTTTTAAACAAACTGAAGATCCATTTTTGCAACGCGTCGAATTTAAAAATCATTAATAAAAAAAGAGAAAGCAGAAACATGCAAGTAATGCCTATCAATAAAAATTGCGCCGCGCTAAGGTCATTGGTCATATCGCATTTCGATAAAAGTGCAATTAAACCGAGAACAATTGTAATTGAAAGTTGAAATAAACCATTCGTAAAATGAAGTAAAGTTATTGTGCCTCGGTTCTCAGATTTAAAAAATAAAACTTTAGCGACAAACTCTGTTGCTCTTCCCGGTGCTAAATTTCCGACGCAAAGTCCGGCTAAAACAGATCTCACAGCTCTGCCATAAGTAATTTCTTCAACGGGTTTTGTAATTAATTTCCATTTATAACTCTCAATTCCCCAGTTTAAAGGAAGAAGAAGCAAACAGAAAAATAGCAGGAAGTAGGCAGTTGCAGTAGAAAAAGAATTTTGAATGTGTTGAAGTTTTTCAGGAGTAAGATCGTCTTTCAACCGCCAATAGATAAGAGCGAAACTGGCTAAACCAACAAGGATCTTAACCAGCCATGTTATTATATTTTTATACTTACTGAGCAAAGGAGTAATTTATTCGTCTAAATTTACGTTATAATTAGCAAATGGCCACCG
>JANYCL010000103.1 GCA_025360355.1 Sphingobacteriaceae bacterium | reverse complement strand
ATTTGCCTTTTCAATTGGATGTTTTGAAGGCTACAAGATAGTAAAATAATAGAAATCAGCAAGTTTGAAGGCTTACTTAAAGTGTCATGGAAATGTAATTCCTATCACCAAAACGTCGTCTATTTGCTCAACATTCCCTCTCCAACCCGTAAAAAAGGTCTCTAATTGCACATTTTGGTCTTTAACTGGAGAATCCACTACTGTTTTTAACAATTCCTTGAATTTTTTGGTGGTCAGTTTTTTTGATTTTTGGCCTCCAAATTGGTCGGCATAACCATCGCTAAACATATAAACCGCCTTGAGTTCGGAGACATTAAATTGATGCTGGACAAATTGCTGATCGTATGGTGTTAATCCGGCAATGGCAGTTTTGGTAGCTTTAATTTCAACGAAGTCGCCGTTCTTGTAAAACAGATATAACGGTCGGTACGCCCCCGCATAACTTAAAGTGTTGCCCTGAATTTTACAAAGTGCAATATCGCAGCCATCGCGGGATGCATCGGTTTGGTGTTGTTTAAGAGCATCCTTAACCTGTTTATTAATACTGTGAAGTATTTCTCCCGGTTGGTTGTGAATTTTAATGGCAGCTTCTAATTTCTCGTGTACGATCATGCTCATTAATGCGCCGGGAACGCCGTGTCCTGTACAATCTGCAGCAGCAATAAATATACCGGGTTCTTCTTTTCCCTTTCTTCCCGGATGATCAGCTGTTCCTGCAAATTCATTGAAGAAATAAAAATCACCGCTCACAATATCTTTAGGCAAATAATATACAAAACTATTAGGAAGAGCTTTCTTTATGCTTTCTAATTCGGGAAGCAATGCCTGTTGAATTCGTTTTGCATAATTGATACTATCGGTAATTTCTTTTTTCTGATGTTCTAAAATTTTATTTTGTTCGCCGATCTCTTTGGTACGTTCGTTTACTTGTGTTTCCAAAACTTTATTTTGGTTTTCAAGAATTTCCTGTTTTTCTTTTTCCTGCTCGATCGATTTTTTATTTAACCCGTCAATTTCATTTAATTGGTGAACTAAGGATTTGTTGGTGTTTGCAAAATCGAAAGCTAAATAAGCTGTCATGGATATTGGAATACTTAACACTGCAACAACAAGACCAATGATCATTAAATAAAGTGATAAACCTTCAAGAGAAGAACCCGAAAATACAGTGGACATTAAGATGGTTAATAAAATTGCCACTAAAATAGAAATTGTAAAACTTAAGATGCCCCAGCCTAAAAATTTCGCACTCGGAATTTTGCGTCGGATACCAACTATTGAATGGGCAAGCGTGTTAAAGTAAGTGTACATTACAATTGTAATGATCAGCGAGTCACCGAAGGTCCAAAAGAAAATAGTATTGAGAATTAATACTACAAAAACAATGATCAGAAAAATATAATGTTTGGAACGTTTAACATTCATTAAACGGTTCAATAATGTTACAAGGAAAAAACAACAGGCAGGGAAGAAGAGCTCATCAAATTGCGCTACCCACAAATAAGTACGCGGATCATCAATAAAACGTACATAATAGATCTCGAAAAAACTCAAAGCTAAAAATAAAAGGAAGAGCGAATAATAAAGATGAAATGTTTTTTCTTTGTAAAACAAAAAGATAAGTAAGTGAATTAAGAAAAGAGCAATGAAAAAAGCAGCAAGCATGCTAGTTCCGCTATAAAACACATCCATATATTTAGAATCGCTGTCTTCGTTATTGGAATGGTTAAATACAACATAAGGACCTACCTCAGTGTGATTAAACTTATTGTATAAAACCTCATAATCAGAAAACGAATAGCGTATGGCTATTGTATGCACTAAAGTGTCATCCATATAATAGGAAACATCTTCTTCCATGATCTTTTTCGACTCAAGAGTTTTACCATCTGCGCCAATTTTTCCAAAAGACTTTAATAAATGTCCGTCAAAATAAATTTCTGAAGCGCCCATCAAACTAACCGTAAGTGAGTACACTTTATTTATCTGCTTAAGCGGCATTTTAAAATACAACTTGTACCAGCCGATCCCTTTGAAATCAATTTCGTCAGGTTCACTTGGAGATGCAGGACTATCATCAATAAAGTACATGCAGGTTTGTGTAATAACCCTGAAGGCAGAATCTTTTAAAGTATTATTTTTAAGAGCATTATTATCGTAACCGAAATAAAGCCAATTAGCCTCTACATTATTGGTTACTTTTCCTCCTGATAAGTCAATATGGAATTCACCGGTACCGTTTTTCTTACCTTTAAAATCAATTAAATTTATTAAAGAATCATTTATACTGTAGGATAAACAGCACGAAAATAAAAAAAGTAAAAACGCTATGTTCTTTTTGTTAAACATTATCTGATCCTGTCGGCGCTTCTTACTAATTTATCATCTTTCTTTATAAAGTATCTCGCTAAAAACGCAAATACAATATTAATGACCGGTATGTAAGAATACTTTGTATAGTGAATTACAAGATCCGGACTTTCGATTTTTGTAAAATGAAGTATATATAAGTTGGCGATCAGCGCGACAGAAAGCACTAAAATGATCTGAGTGTATTTTATTTGTTTACTTCTTCTTTTAAATTGTAAAACAGTATAAAATGAAAGTATCATGATAATAACATTTACGGCTGTAGGTCCGAAAATGGTAGGTTTCATTATGTCATTTAAAAAACCACGTGGAAGCGTTATTAAATAAGTATTAACGCCATCCTTTAAAATTTGAAATGGCATAAAAAATAAAATAGCTGATAAACCAATTATAGCAAGTAAGAAAAGAGTTTGTACGCGTTGTATCATAGTTTTGTTTCATTAAGCATTTCTGAAATGCGTTTATCAATTATAAATGTAAAATTATTTTCTTGTAATTCTTTTAAAGGAAGCCACCTTAACGATTGCGCGCCTTCTTTATTTTCAAAATCAAATTCTTTGTCTGAAGTTTTAAAACTTAATGGACCAACTGCTTTTACTAAATAATAAATACTTATTATCTGACTATTTGTATTAAAAGCGGAAGTCACAAAAAAATCGGTTGTATAAAAGTGTTCTTTTACTTCAATTTTTAAATTCAGTTCCTCCATAAATTCGCGGATAACACAATCTGTTGTGCCTTCGCCGAACTCTAATCCGCCACCCGGAAATTTCGTAATGAGTTTTCCTTTAATGAACTCATCAGAAACCAACACGTTTCCTTTATCAATTAATATTCCGTAAACCCTTACGTTAAAATGTTTCATTAGGATTTGAAGATACTAAAAAGCTATGAGTTGGTAAAATTAATTACAGCCCGGATTTTAGGTCTGTTACAAGCGGAATAATTGCTGATACTAGCGGTTTTTATCAGAAAAATAAGCGTCGATACGCTGTTTAACATTCTCACGGATATTCATATAAAACAAACTGTATTCAATATTGTGAAAACTTTCCGACTGAATGTACATGTACTCTTTATTGGTTTTTTTAGGACGGTGAACCCATAACAATCCTTTAGGAGAAATTTTCGCATCAGCTATCCCAACATCAATGTTTTTGTAATTCAATGGCAAGCCGCCTTTATTTAATTCGGCGGAAGCATAAGTTGTATCTGCTTTCCACGTTAAAGGATTATTGCAAAGTAAAATACCTTCATCTTGTCTGAATAACAGATCCCCGCCCCAGGGAACTGCATTGTAAATATTAAAACAACCAATTTGTTCAGCGGATTTACATTGTTCTATCACAGTAATAGTTTCTTTTTTTATTGGCCTTCCCATTAAATAAGCAACAACAAATCGTTTGTAGAGTGCAGAATCTTTTTTGATGAATTCGTTAATTAAACGGTAAGCATGATCGGTACCCTGACTATGAGAAGCAATAATAAATGGACGTCCATTATTATAATTATTAATGTAATACAAAAAGGCCTGTTTTACATCCTGATATGCAAAATCAAAAACTTCCGGACCATTCCCTTTCTTATCAATATAAGTAACAAGAGAAGCCTGTCTGTAACGCGGCACGTAAACTTTACAAGAACCATTGAACACGCTCGCCTGATAACGTACAGGTAAATTATCTGTTCGCTTGTTTACTTTTTTATTAGTCATACTGCCGTTCCATTTAGCCCCAAGTCTGTAAGTTGTAGGATGAATAAAAAACACATCGACTTTTGCTTCATCTTGTTTGTCTACTACCGTTGTATTTGGAATAGTTAGATCAGCATTATCTTTTTTATCGGGAAGCGAGGCCCAGCTTTCGGCTTTAGAATAATCGGGTGGAGCAGGATGTTTATCTCTATCAAAGGGGTGTAAAGGAAAAAGAAAAATGCAGGAAGTAAAAAAAACTCCCTGCATTCCTAAAAGTAAAAAATATTTAAATAGAACTGAGTAACGGTGCATTAAAAAGTATTAAGGCATTGAGCTAATGATACCACCCATTATTGTCATTGCAACTAACCAATAACCAACAGTTAATGCCATATATTTAAATCCTTTTTGTTCAAATAAACAATTCGTAACAAAAACAGGCATCACAATAAAAAGACAACCAATAAAACCATGAAGAGCTCCATGCTTAAAAGTTCTCCAGCTGGTGCCTAATAATTCCATTACTTGTGCATACAGTGCACCTTCGTGTGTTGATGCATCATTAATTGGTAATTTATAAAACAAAGAACCAACATGAAACTGATGGATGACCATAAATTGCATACCGAATGCCATTAAAAAACTCATTACAAATGATACACCAAATACAACAGCCATATTTGAATTTTTTCCTTTTTCAGGAGTCATACCTGAGGCGTTCATCCAAGCGGTGCCAAATACTTTTGGGTTATACCAAATAAAGCCTAATGCCATTGGTACTAATGCAGCTATTAGAACTGCTACGAAATTAATATGCATAATTTTTGTTTTAAGGGTTTAATCAAATATATAAAAGATTGATCATGCACAAATAAAAATGGGTTACACTTTTAAACCTATGAATGTTATTAAGGATTGCATGAAATAACAAATGCTAAAACGCTGTTATTCTATAAGATAATAGTAGGAAGGTTAAGTGATACTTTTACTGAATAATGACTTTTTCACCTAAGAACTTTGGTTTTTTATTGGTGTAGACGTCAATAAAAACTTTTACGCGCGCAAAGAGTTCGCGGACTTTTGTTTTTAAACCGCTATAAGCGTTTACGTCTTCCGCATTGTAACCATAAGCTTCAATACTATATTTACGGGCTATGAAAACAGCGCGCTCGTTATGAAATTTCTGTGATACAACAATGAATTTAGTCTGACCGAATACTTCTTTAGCTCTTATCATCGAATCGAAAGTACGGAAGCCCGCGTAATCCAAAAAAATAACAGAATCAGGAACTCCTGCACTCACTAATTCTTTTTTCATGTCGGCAGGTTCATTGTAATAACTTAAACTGTTATCACCGCTGATAATTATGAATTGGATCTTTCCGGATTTAAATAATATTTCGGCTGCTTTTGTCCGGTTATAGAAAAAATAATTTTTGCTGCCATCACTCATGAATTTACTTGTTCCTAATACAACCGCGGTTTTACATTGAGGAATAGAGTCAGTTGAGTTAAATAAATATTCTTCGCTGAAAGAACTGATCTTTACATTAGCCACTATAACCAAAATACAGACGACAACCATCAGCGCACTAAAAATTATTTGTATCCACAAAAACTTCTTTAACATTTATTTCTTTATTAATTTTTGAAAATGATGCCCGCGAATATAGAACCCAGTTTTTTTCCAAAACTCAGCGCCTTTTAAATTTTCGATGTAAGCATTTAACTCGATCGCTTCGTAATTATGTTCTTTGGCGTAATTATCGATCCAATTCATCATTAATTCTCCAACACCTTTATTTCTGTGATCAGGATGAATAATTACGTTGTCAGGTTCCAAATGTTTGCCGTTGTATAATTTTACTAATGTCCATAGACCACAAATACCAATTAAATTTTCCCTTCCTGTGCTGAGCGAAGCCGAAGTATCATAAACTCCCAGACATTCATAATTAATTTCCATCATTATTTCCAAACGGGTCTCCAATAGTTTTTCATCTAATCCATTTAAAAGTGCAGCCAACGGAATTATGCTTTTGATATTATCTTTAGGAATAAGTCTGATCTCGTACATATTAAATTTTTACGGCTAATAATGTAACATCATCCACTTGTTCAATACCTTTTTTCCAATCAATAAAAGAACTAACTAAAATTTCTTTTTGATCAGGCAAAGATCTGCTTTGATTGCTCACGATAAGATCTTCCAGTTGTTTGTATTTAAATTTCTTTCCTTTTGATCCTCCGAATTGATCGGCGTAACCATCCGTAATTAAATAAATAATTGTTCCTTCAGTATAAGAAAGGTTATGAGTTGTGAAGGGCAGGGGATTATCAGTTTTACCAATGGGTTGTTTATTGGCTTTAATTTCTTTCATGCCTTCATTTCCTGCTTCAATATACCAGAGTGCGTTATTAGCACCGGCCCAGGTCAATGTTTTCTTTTTGCGGTTAATGCATAATAAAGAAATATCCATTCCGTCTTTTACATCACCTTCGCTTTTTGCAAATGTTTCTAAAACTAATTCGCGGGCTTTATCTAAAACTTTTCCGGGTTCTGTTAATTTAAATTCTTTTACACAACGGTTCAACGCATT
>JANYCL010000087.1 GCA_025360355.1 Sphingobacteriaceae bacterium | reverse complement strand
CTTAGGTTTTTTAGCATCTGTTTCTAAAGATGATATTGAAAAAGCTGTTTCGCTTTTAGTAAAAGAAAAATTCTCACTCGACAAACGCGAATTACTTGAATTGATCGACGGCGAAAAACAATTTGATGGTTTTAATTATGCATTGAATGAATTTACAATTCATAAAAAAGATTCATCAGCAATGATACACATCGACACCTATGTGGATGGCGTTTTTTTAAATTCTTATTTTGCCGATGGATTAATAGTTTCTACACCAACCGGTTCTACTGCTTATTCTTTGAGTTGTGGCGGACCAATTATGGTTCCTGATTCGGAAAATTTTATTATTACTCCAATTGCTCCACATAATTTAAACGTTCGTCCGATCGTAATTTCAAATAACAAAACGTTGAGTTTTAAAGTAAGCGGACGATACGATGGCTTCAATGTTTCTCTTGATTCAAGGGGCTCACAAATAAATTCTACTTCCGATATTCAGATCAAAAAAGCTGATTTCAAATGTAACCTCATTACCTTCGAGGGACAGCATTTCTTTGAAACACTTCGCAACAAATTATTGTGGGGTTTAGACAGGCGCCGTTAATTGCCTAACTAATTGATTTTCAGAGTATTTAATCCGTGTTAAAATCTCGCCCTTTTCTAAAGTTTTCGTATTTTCGCTATTCACTAATTTTTGAAAAATTATGGCCAAATTCAGAAGAGAAGATGCGCTTGATTACCACTCCCAAGGTAGGCCCGGAAAGATAGAAGTTGTTCCAACAAAACCATATAGTACCCAACGCGACTTAACCCTCGCTTACTCCCCCGGAGTAGCAGAACCTTGTCTCGAAATCGAAAAAAATCCGGAAGACGCCTACAAATACACAGCTAAAGGAAATCTTGTTGCTGTTATTTCAAACGGAACCGCTGTTCTTGGTTTAGGCGATATCGGTGCGCTTGCATCGAAACCCGTAATGGAAGGTAAAGGTTTGCTTTTTAAAATTTTTGCCGACATAGATGTTTTTGATATTGAAGTCGACACAAAAAACATTGATGAATTTGTAAACACTGTAAAAAATATTGCACCAACTTTTGGCGGAATTAATTTAGAAGATATAAAAGCGCCGGAGTGTTTTGAAATTGAACGTCGTTTAAAAGAAGTCTTGAACATTCCATTAATGCACGACGATCAACATGGTACCGCAATTATTTCTGCTGCTGGTTTATTGAATGCCGTTGAAATAGCAGGGAAGAAAATGGAGAAAGTGAAGTTGGTTATCAACGGCGCTGGTGCATCTGCTAACTCTTGCGCAAAAATGTACATTGCTGTTGGTGTGAAAAAAGAAAATATTTTAATGCTCGATAGCAAAGGTGTAATTCACAAAGGCCGCACTGATCTTGATCAATACAAATCTTTTTTTGCTTCTGAGAATACAAAGATAAATACATTAACGGAAGCCATTAAAGGTGCCGATGTTTTTGTAGGATTATCAAAAGGAAATATTTTGGATCAGAAAATGGTTCAGAGTATGGCAAAAAATTGTATCGTGTTTGCTTTAGCAAATCCAACTCCTGAAATTTCTTATGAGGATGCAATTGCTGCGCGTAAAGATATTATCATGGCAACAGGAAGAAGCGATCATCCTAATCAAGTGAACAACGTATTAGGTTTTCCTTTTATTTTCCGCGGCGCAATGGATGTTCGTGCAACTTGCATTAACGAAGAAATGAAACTGGCTGCAACAAAAGCTATTGCTGAATTAGCAAAAGAAGCGGTTCCTGATTATGTGAATTTAGCTTACGGCTCAAAGAATTTAAGTTTTGGTCCTGAATATATTATTCCCAAACCAATTGACAGTCGCTTAATTTCAGCGGTATCAGCAGCGGTTGCAAAGGCTGCTATTGATAGCGGAGTTGCACAACATAAAATTACAGATTGGGACGCGTACAAAACTTCTCTCGATAACCGCCTGGGTAAAGACAACAAATTAATGCGCAGCCTTGCTAACAAAGCTAAGAGTAATCCTAAGCGTGTTGTATTTACAGAAGCTGATACCTACAAAGTTTTGAAAGCTGCACAAGTTGTGCGCGACGAAGGTATTGCAAGACCAATTTTATTAGGCAACAAAGAAAAAATTCTGAAACTGCTTGAAGAATATCAATTAGACCTAGGTGATACGCCGATCATTGATCCGTGGTTAGCAGAAGAGGAAGCAAAGCGAAATGAATATGGCGACATGTTGTGGCGTAAACGTAATCGTCGCGGCTTAACGCAATACGAAGCGCGGAAATTAATGCGCGACCGGAATTATTTTGGAGCAATGATGGTGGAGTTAGGCTTAGCAGATGCGATGATCTCTGGTTTAACCAGAAAATATGGCGCGCCAATTAAACCTGCTTTAGAAATTATTGGTGTACAGGAAGGCGTTAGTAAAGTTGCGGGGTTATACATGATGATCACAAAAAAAGGTCCGTACTTTTTTGCTGATACAACAATGAATATTAATCCAACCGCACAAGAATTAGCTGACATTGCTGTCTTAACCGCAAATACCGTTAAGAGTTATAACATCACACCGCGCATTGCGATGTTGTCGTATTCTAATTTTGGTTCCGTTGGCGGTGAAATTCCAAACAAGACAGCCGATGCAGTAAAAATTTTACACAACAATTATCCTGGATTGATAGTTGACGGTGATATACAAGCGAACTTCGCATTAAATAATAATTTACTGAAAGAACAATTTCCATTCAGCACTTTAGTTGACAAGAGTGTGAACACTTTTATTTTTCCAAATCTAGCTGCAGGAAATATTGCATACAAATTAATGCAAGAGATGGGAGGCTACGAAGCAATTGGTCCGATATTAATGGGATTAAAAAAACCTGTTCATGTTTTGCAATTAGGAAGTTCCGTTCGCGAAATAGTTAATATGGTTGTTATATCGGTGTTGGACGCTCAAAATAAAAAATGATAAGCTACATTGAAGGCCATATTTCTGAATTGAATCCTGCACTCATTACTCTTGAAGTAAACGGCATTGGTTATACGTTAT
>JANYCL010000076.1 GCA_025360355.1 Sphingobacteriaceae bacterium | reverse complement strand
AGAAGATAAAGACGGTATAGCAGATTTTTGCAAAGATTTTAATGTGATCGCTTTTAGCTGTTACATCTGGAACATTACCCAAATTTTAGAGGTCATAAAAAAAATAAAAGCGCTTAATCCTAAGATCAAAATTTTATTAGGCGGGCCGGAAGTTAGTTATGATTTTGGCGATGTGATCGCTTTACCTGAAGTGGATTATATCATTACCGGAGAAGGAGAAATTCCTTTTAAAGAATTTATTGAATCTTTTCCAAATGTTGAGAATGTAACCAATCTTGTAAGAAAAGAAAATGATAAAGTTTTGTATTTACCAAAAGACGCGACATTTGATCTTAAGAATTTCACAAAAATACTTCCTTATAAAAACGACGAGCCTGAAACTTTGTTTAATCGGGTTCTCTATATTGAAACCTCAAGGGGTTGTCCGTACAAATGTGAATTTTGCCTGGCGAGTTTAGATAATAAGGTCCGTTATTTACCAATGGAAAATATTAAGGCTAATTTATTATACTTAATGAAGAATGGCAGAACAATTAAATTTCTTGACCGCACCTTTAATATTAAAAAGGATTTTACTTTAGAGATATTCAATTTTATTTTAGATAATCATAAACCTGGAAATATATTCCAGTTTGAGATCACAGCTGATATTTTACATCCTGATATTATAAAATTCATTAATGAAAAAGTACCGGAAGGATTGTTCCGCTTCGAGATAGGCATTCAAACAGTAAATCAAAAAGCGAACTTGGAAGTAAGCCGTAAACAAAGTTTTGATAAGACCCAAGGCATCATAAAACAACTGGAGCATAAAATTGAAATGCATTTGGATCTGATCGTTGGTTTACCTTTAGATCATTGGGAAGATATTAAATTTAGTTTTGAGGAAGTGTTTAAATTATTTGCGTCTGAATTACAATTGGGCTTTTTAAAATTTTTAAAAGGAACACCTGTACGGGAGAAATATGAAAAATATGGTTTTGTATTTGATCCAATCGCGCCGTATCAAATCATAAAAAGTAATTATTTATCGGAAGATGAATTGGCGCGTATAGTAAAGCTGGAACACGCTCTTGAAATTTATTGGAATAAAAAACGCGCTCAAAATACTTTAAGATATGTTACCGAAAAATACAGCATTTTCGATTTTTTAGAAGGCTTAGGAACTTATTTTGGAACAAGAAGAGAATATCATAAGTACACTTTAAATGATGTTTATGTTATCATGACTGAATTTGCTGAAAAAAATTATCCCGACGATAAAATTCTAAAAGAACTTATTGGCATTGATTATTATTTTCAGCACAAAGTAAAGCCCAAGACTTTATTTATTGAAGAGGTAAGCCGCGAAGAAAAAACTAGCATAATTGCCAAAAAGAATTTAAATCATCATAAATTCCGTTTTATTATCGTGCAACTTTCTTTCGATTATGTCGTATTTAGATCGGAGCAGGGTCTAATAATACCGGGTAAGCACACGTTGATCATTCAATATAACGGAACGGAATATCCAAGTATTGTTACTGAAAATCCTGTCTTGCAAATAGCTAATTGATCAAAAAGCTCATTATATTATTTCTTACGCTCTCTTTGTTTTGGTCCTGTGCCATACATTCTAAATTTCCTTTTATTTGTTTCCGGTGGAGTTGTATTGCGAGTGAGTTTAAGTTGCCAAGTGTAAACATGAGTGCAATGAAGAAGCAAAGAAAATCTAAGTCTACAGCCAGAAAGAAAAAACGTCAGCGTGCCAAAAACAAAAAATTAAGGGAAAAGGGAATTGTTGTTCCTGATAATAATAGTACTGCCGATACAGATGAAGCGCCTGTAAAAAAGGATACTTTAAAATATAGGTTTATGGCTCTGCAGGAAGAACGTTATATAATTATCAGTTTCAATAAAACAGATCCATATAAAACTGACAGTGCTTTTGTGAGATATAATACTGATGAAGATGATGTTTTAGAATATGACAAACAGATCCTTAAAAATTATCTGGATAGTAATACCGTTGATAAGATCTCACTTGTAAATGTGCGGGAACATTTTGGAGATAAAAAAGCAGATGAGCATCAAAACAGGCATACTTCGATAACGAAAGAACACATCGCTAATTATTTCATGAAATTAGGAGTTCCGCGGGAGAAGATCAGACTCACTAATCATAAATAAAAAAGCCTCACAAGTAGTAAGGCTTCTTAAATTCTATAATACTTTGTTTATTATTCGTAAAGAACTGATTTTTGAATTTCGCGGACTTTACCGTTGCGTCCAATTAAAACACCACGCTTAAGCCAGGCGAAGTCGCCAGATTGACTTTCTTTATTAACCGAATAGAACCACATAGGTTTAAAAGCAGCATGGTTTGGTAATTTACCAATTGGTTCACCAATTAATTTAAGCAATTCAGTGGTGTCCATTCCTACTGTAACTTTATTAAAATTATCTTCAGAATAATTTGAGCTAAACTTAGTATCGGCTGCGGGTTTAATAGGATTATAACCTTCACTTAAAGGAAAGCCGCCAATAAAAAACATGATAATGCAGAAAAATCCAATGGCAAGGATCGATAAAATTTTTGAAATGGGACTCATATTATGAACGTATTAAAGATTCAACAATAACAAATAAATAACCAATAATGAAAAAGCCTGCAGAGAGCATACACCCTGTTGCTAAACCTTTTTTAAAGCGCTCTTTAAATTCTTCTTCTTCGTGCCAAGAGCTTAAGAAAAAAGCCATGATAACGGCTACAAACAATAATACCAAAGGAACAGCCAACAATAAAAGTGAACTGTTATAAGGTGTAATAGACACATAAGTTAAACCTATGGCTATTATAAAAAGAACAATAATGAATACCGTTTTCATGATTTTTGTTTTAATTCAATTGTATTACGTAACAAATATAGTATTTATTCAGAATTCTCAAAACATATTTCAGATTAAAATATTCGCAATAAACGCTTTAAAAATGTTCAAAAAGGGGCTTAAAACAACGACTCAAGGGCAATTTTGAACCAAGAGGTGTAATTTTCAGGATGAATTTTCAGATCAGCTTTTACTTCTGCGATGCTTTGCCATTTGAAACTATTGGCTTCCTCCGGGTTTAGTTTTGGATCTTCATTAAAATTCCCAGTAAAAACGTGGTCGAGCTCATGCTCTGTTAAGCCATTATCGAATTTTGTTTTGTAGGTAAATGCAGTTTTAAAAGTCAGATCAGTCTCAATACCCATCTCTTCTTTCAAGCGTCTTTTTGCGGCTTGTAAAGTCTCTTCACCTGGTCTTGGATGACTGCAGCACGTGTTTGTCCATAAACCGGCGCTGTGGTATTTGTTTAAGGCGCGTTGTTGTAAAAGCAGTTTATCTTTTGAATTGAAAAGAAAAACAGAAAATGCGCGATGAAGTAAACCTTTTTCATGGGCTTCCATTTTTTCCATGGTGCCGATAGGCTCGTCTTTTTCGTTTACTAATATAACTTCTTCTTTCAAAATTTAAAGATTTAAAAATTTAAAGATTTGAAAATTCAAAAATTAATCTTTGAATTATTAGATCTTTGAATTACTCAACCCAATCTGCAATAAATAAATTCGTATCTCTTGATCCGTGATTATTTCTGTTCGATGAAAAAATTAATTTCTTTCCGTCAGGCGAGAACATCGGAAATGCGTTGAACATACTTTCGTTGGTGATCTGTTCTAAACCGGTGCCATCATCATTTATCACGAACAATTGAAAATCATATCCTTTTTTACTATGATGGTTACTTGAGAAAATAATTTTCTTTCCACCTGGTAAAAAGTACGGAGCCCAATTTGCTTTTCCCAAAGCTGTAACTTGTTTAAGATCGCTTCCATCAACATTACAGGTATATAATTCCATGCTCGTTGGTGCCACTAAATTTTGTAATAATAATTCTTTGTATTCTTTTATTTCTTCTTCTGTTTTCGGTCTGCTTGCTCTAAATACCAAACGTTTTCCATCGGGAGAAAAAAATGCGCCTCCGTCGTAACCTAAACCATTTGTAATTTGTTTTTGATTTTTCCCATCAATGTCCATGGTCCATAATTCAAGATCTCCGCTTCTTATGCTTGTAAAAACAATTTTATCGCCTTTCGGAGAAATAGTTGCTTCTGCATCATAACCAGGTGAGTTGGTTAACTGCTTTAATATTTTTCCCTTAGAGTCTGCAACATAAATATCAAAATCTTTGTACACGGCCCAAATGTATTTTCCTTTAATTTGTGGAACAGGAGGACAGCTATCGTTTCCTTTATGTGTTGAAGCATACAGAATTTGTTTTCCATCGTGCAGATAATAACTGCAGGTTGTACGTCCTTTTCCTGTGCTGATCATTGGAGGTTTGTAAGTAGTATCTTTACCGGCTTTTTCAATATCTAAAGCAAAGATCTGATCGCATTGCAAGCTCCAATTCTTATTATTACTCTGGAAAGAGGCCATTTTTCCGTTTGGTGAAAAATAAGCTTCCGCATTATCGCCGCCATAGGTTAATTGTGTAAGATTTTTAAAATGTTTTTCCTGAGCTTTGCTAAAACAAAACATCAGGATCAAAAAGCAAAAGGAGAGTAATTTGGACATAAGTTAGATTGTGAAACAAAATTAGTATAAAGTATTGAAAAACAATGTCTGAATTCATGAATATAAAATGTTAAATAAGGAAGAAGCGCCTTTAAATTAGTTATATTTGCCAACTATTTTATTATTAAACTAATGAGTAAGACAGAAGAGAGCAGGTTGCCGGTTGGAACGCAAGCGTTTATCCTCTCAAAGATGTATTATGGTGCTTTAACCAAGAGCCTCGAAAAATTAGATATTGAGAGATATTTTTCGGTTCTGTATTTTTTGCACAACAATAAAAATTGCTGTCAGCAGAATATTTGTGATGAACTTAAAATAGATAAAACAGCCATGGTAAAAGTGATGGATTATTTAAGCAAAGCCGGATGGGTAGAGCGCAAAACAAATCCTGACGACCGCCGTGAACATTTTATTTCACTCTCGAAAAAAGGAGAGAAGCAAACCAAAGAAGTTGTAAGATCATTTAAAGCAATTGATGAAAAAGCATTTTCAAATATTTCTGAAACTGAACGCAAAGCGTTTTTTAAAGTAATGTTTAAGGTTTGTGAGAATCTTGAAAAATTACCATCTGATCATCTCACTTTTAATTATAAGAAATCAAAATAACAGAGCATGAAAAAAATTCCTAATTGGATCTACGTTGTTCTTGTATTCGCGGTTTTAATTGCTGTGAAACTTTTATTCTTCGGAAAAAAAGAAGAAAAAGGCGGACCTGCGGCTAATGGCGGAAAACCTACAGGACCTCTTTCAGTTAATTACTACGTAGCGAAACCATTGTCATTCACTAACAAAGTTTACAGCTCCGGAAAGATCGGTGCTTTAAATGAAATTGAAATTAAATCGGAGATGTCAGGAAAAGTAACAGCTATTTATTTTAAAGAAGGCGAACAAGTAAACAAAGGTGCTCCACTTATAAGGATCAGCGATGCAGATTTTCAGGCGCAATTAGCAAAAAATAAAATTCAAATAAAATTGGCGGAAGAAAAAACCGACCGTCTCAAAAAATTATTAGCAGTGAACGGGATCAGCAAAGAAGAATATGAAGTGCAGGAAAATGAAGTGAATACTTTGAAAGCTGATCAATCTTTTATTTTGGCACAATTAGCAAAAACAAATATAAATGCGCCCTTTAATGGTATTGTTGGATTGAGAA
The DNA here is from genome assembly GCA_025360355.1 of Sphingobacteriaceae bacterium. Taxonomy (GTDB): domain Bacteria; phylum Bacteroidota; class Bacteroidia; order B-17B0; family Aurantibacillaceae; genus JAHEYG01. The sequence continues at coordinate 651 of JANYCL010000076.1, read as the reverse complement.
ATATCAGTGAAGGCGCTTACGTAAGTCCAACGCAAGTGATCGCTTCTTTAGTTCAGGTAAAACCATTATTCATTGAGTTCTCTGTTCCCGAAAGATATACTTCAACAATAAAAAAAGGAATGGAAATAGAATTCTCTCACGAAAATTCTGAAAAAGAATTTAAAGCAAATATTTATGCTATCGAACCAAAGATAGATGAACTAACAAAAACTTTACGCTGCCGCGCTTTATATAATGGCCCGGAAGATCTTTATCCGGGAAGTTTTGTGAAAGTTTATATTGATATGAAGAAAGAAGAAAATTCATTGATGATACCAACACAATGTATCATCCCGATATTAAAAGGACAAAAAGTTATGGTCGCTAAGAATGGCGAAGCTGTGGAAGCAAAAGTTATTACCGGAGTTCGTACGGATGATAAAATTCAAATACTCGAAGGTTTACAAGAGGGAGATACAGTTTTAACAACAGGTTTGTTATCTGTAAAAAAAGGAACGAAACTTAAATTATTAAAATCGGCTGAATAAAAATGGATATTGCAGGCCTTAGTGTAAAACGTCCAGTACTGGTTTCAGTATTCTCTATCATCATTATTTTATTTGGTGCTATAGGGTATTCGTTTTTGGGCGTCCGTGAATTTCCGAGCATTGA
>JANYCL010000074.1 GCA_025360355.1 Sphingobacteriaceae bacterium | reverse complement strand
TTTGACGAACAAGAAACCAGAAACCAAGAAATCAGAAACAATAAACATTTTTTAATCATTGAATAAAGATAAAATATTATGAGCGCTCAGCAAAATAAAGATATAGCAACAAAATGGTTCGCTGCTTTTAACGAACATAATTTAGAGAACCTCTTAAGTTTATATTCTGAAACAGCAGAACATTTCTCACCCAAATTAAAGATCCGTCAACCCGAAACAAATGGTTTAATAATAGGAAAATCTGCTTTACGCAATTGGTGGCAAGATTCTTTTGATCGTTTACCAACTTTAAATTACGAAGTAAAAAAACTCACTGCCGATGATGAACAAGTCTTTATGGAATACATCCGTCACGTAAACGGAGAAGAAGATCTGAATGTTGGTGAAGTTTTAGAAATTAAGAATGGAAAAATTGTGGCTTCTAGAGTTTACCATGCTTAAATTATTGCATCTACCCATTGTCGAATTATCAAATAGCCGATCCCGATAGCTATCGGGAGTCAAATTGAATTACATATACGAATACAACTTCGTCTGCTGAAATTTCTGATAAATTTTTGGTGTTTTCACTTTGAAGCGATAACCTAAAGCAAATTGTCCGTTCACATATTTTGAGACCATCATTACATCATTGCTTTTATACCAGCTGAAATCACTTACAGATGAAAGCGTAACAAACCAGCGTTTAAAATTCAAACCGATGGAGCCGCGCACATCCCCGGAAATAGAATTATAAAATGTAGTGCGGTTATAATGTAAAGAATCTTTTCCTACATTTTTATAAGTACGCCATTGCTCTTCCGGTCCGAGTAACACAGTTAAATTCACAAACAAAGCGCGCCATATAACTAAATTAAAAGAAGCGCCGCCGTAAACAGAAAAAGCTGCAACATCCATGCCTTTTAAAGTGGAATGTGTATCATAAAATTTATTCAGTTGTTTCGGCACCATTGAACTATCGTTATTAATTGTATTATAATAACCATTAGCTGTAATAACCCAACTGAAACTTGATTTAATTTGACGGTAAGAACAAGAGTAACCTGATTTAAATGAAAAACGTTTGCTATTGGTGAAAAACAAGAACTTCATTTTGTAAGAAGTACTTGTCATATGCGGAAATTGCGTGTACACACCTTTTCTGTCTAAATGCATTGAATCAGGTCTTGTAAAAGCGGTATCGTATTTAGGCGTGTTTCTGTCATAGAATCCCTGATAACGCCGGTAATTGGTTTCTAAGATCCATTTATTACCGCCGACGTTCAGTCCTAAATTAAAATGATCTGTTTTCCCGGTCTTCTTAGGATCGCTGGCCGGGATGGAAGCATAACCAAACGAAAAATTTATTTTATCGTAGTTAACTTCAATACCTGAAATATTATTGGCTTGAGCATAGTAAAGTACTTTTGATTTTGTTAATGAATCTTTGGTTAAGAACTGCGATAATTCCGTTTCGTAATGACGGTAAGATTCATACAAAGAAACAATCAAACGCGATTTATATTTAACATAATAAGTACTATCCCAAATCTTTTGCGCGGAAAGAATGTTAACAGAAAAAAGGGCGAATAGTATTAATTTTTTATGCAAGAATTTATTTTGAGATAAATATATGTAAAAAAATAAAATAAAACATTCGGTTTTTTCAATTATAATTCATAATATTAATGTTTAAAATATACCCTATGAAAAAATTAGTTTGTGCTTTGTTAGTTTGTTTAGTTTTCGATGGATCTTCGCAAGTGAGTTTCGAAAAAAAATCAATCGTTATTGATCTTAACGCTAATTTTGGAATTTATAATACCGTTGGTTCCGATTCAACCGCTCGTGCAACAGGCAAAAGCAAATCTGATAAAGCAGCACCTTATGGTTTTGCACTTGGTGTTGAATATGGTGTTTTAAATTGGTTAGGTATCGGTTTAAAAGGTCAATCGTGTACATATTTAACTTCTACAGATTCTGTAACGCATACCAGACCTGTTGCAAAAGCAAAAGATATAATGTTAGTGATCAACGCACATTTTCTGCGAAAAAAACGTGTTGATCTATTAGCAGGATTTGATATCGGTTATTCCGGATTTAAATATTCATCAAATGATGTAAAGCACGGTATTGCAAAAGGCGGCGGACTCGTTTACGATTTTCATTTAACACCGCGTATTTATTTCAGTGATCATTTTGGAATGTTTATGAGCTTATCTTATATAAGTTACAGTTATCCAAAGCTAAAAATTCATGACGATGACCGGAAATATACAGATTACTTAAAATATACCGGAAGCGGAATTAATATTGCGATAGGTTTGCAGGTTAAATTATAAATCTGCGTAAAACAAAATTATTCAAACCTTAAACTCTCAATAGGATCGAGTTTAGAAGCGCGTTTGGCAGGAAGGAAACCGCTTACTAATCCTACAACAATGCAAATTAAAGTCCCCATAAAGATCCAGAACCAGGGCACAAAAAATCCTGTATCAAGTCCCATCCCAATTAAATTACCGATGATGATCCCTAATACAATGCCGATGAGTCCGCCCATCACGCAAATGACGACTGATTCAATTAAAAATTGATTTTTAATCGCTTGTTGCGTTGCGCCTAATGCTTTGCGAATTCCTATTTCTCGGGTGCGTTCGGTAACGGATACCAGCATTATATTCATTAAACCAATTGCTGCGCCTAATAAGGTAATGATACCGATTATGGTCGCGCCTAATGTAACAGTTGCTAAATTACCTATGAGCATCGTTGCCAGACTATCTGATTTTACAACATCAAAATCTTCATCTTCTTTTGCATTTATTTTTCTTATTTTTCTGAACAAACCAGTTGCTTCACCAACTGCAATATCCATCAGCCATGGAAATTTCGAAATTATATTTAAAGTAAAACTCATGCCCGGTTTACCAAAATATTGTCTCGCATTAAGAATGGGAATGATGCAAATTTTATCGCCACCAAATCCCATGCTATTCCCTTTTGTTTTTAAAACACCAATTACTTTATATTTTGCGCCGCCGATCGAAATTATCTTATCAACTGCTTTTGCATTTTTCGGAAACAAAGAATAAGCAACATCATTACCAAGAATAACCAAATTATTGCCGCTTAAAATTTCAGGCACAGTAAAATTCCGTCCTTCTAATAATTCATAACCGGATGTCTCAAGATAATTTTCATCCGTACCAAAAACCTGAATGTTAGGATTTGTTTTTTTTGAGCCAAATTTTAAACGCGCACTCCATGAAGCTAAAGTTGAAACGGAAGCAACACAAGGAAAATCGAATTCCTCTTTAAAACGCATCGCTTCTTTAAAAGTGATAGACTTAAAAGCTTTTGGACGTTTACCATGCCGTCCAACCCTCATTGTTGTTTCCTTATTGCGGATGGTAAAGGTATTCGCACCCATTTCGGTAAAGTTGTTATTGATGCTGGATTTAATGGCATCAATAGCCGATAAGATCCCAACTAAAGCCATAATACCAATGGCAATAATAAGCATGGTAATAATAGCCCGCAATTTGTTCGACCTTATAGCCTCAAGCGCAATAGTGGTATTTTCTTTTAAGAGTAATGCCATTAATTACGTAAAGGTAGGTTTAGCTACTCAGAGTTATTAACCGCTTATCAAAAAAATGCAATAAATTATCGATTTTTTCTGGGGAAAATACCTGATTTTTCGTAAATTTGTACCTCTAAAAATCACTAATTCAGAACTCACCATCCCGATAGCTATCGGGACAAAACTATATCTTATGGCATACGACATCGACATGATTAAGAAGGTTTACCAAAACATGCCTTCCCGCATTGAAGCCGCCCGCAAACAATTAGGCCGCCCATTAACTTTAGCAGAGAAAATTTTGTATTCGCATTTACATGCAGATCAAAAGTCAGAAAATTTTGAACGTGGTGGTTCGTATGTTGATTTTGGTCCGGACAGAGTTGCCATGCAAGATGCAACAGCTCAAATGGCTTTGTTACAATTTATGCAGGCTGGTCGTCCGAAGGTGGCTGTGCCTTCAACAGTTCATTGCGATCACTTAATTACTGCAAAGTCTGGTGCAAAAACAGATCTGGCACACGCGAATAGTGAGAGTAAAGAAGTATTTGATTTTTTAGGTTCAGTTTCTAATAAATACGGAATTGGTTTTTGGAAACCGGGTGCAGGTATTATTCACCAAGTTGTTTTAGAAAATTATGCTTTTCCGGGAGGAATGATGATCGGTACAGATTCTCATACTGTAAATGCAGGTGGTTTAGGTATGATCGCAATTGGTGTTGGTGGTGCTGATGCATGTGATGTGATGGCGGGTTTACCTTGGGAATTAAAATGGCCGAAATTAATCGGTGTTCATTTAACAGGGAAATTAAATGGCTGGACAAGTGCGAAAGATGTAATATTAAAGGTTGCAGGTATCTTAACTGTAAAAGGTGGTACCGATAAAATAATTGAATATTTTGGTGAAGGTGCAATTGCATTAAGCTGTACAGGTAAAGGAACAATTTGTAATATGGGTGCAGAAGTTGGTGCAACTACTTCAACATTTGGTTACGATGATAGTATGGAACGTTACTTACGTGCAACGAACCGTGCTGATATTGCTGATGCTGCCAATACGATCAGAGAACATTTAACCGGCGACAAAGAAGTTTATGCCGATCCGAAAAAATATTTTGATGAAGTAATTGAAATTAATTTATCAGAGCTTGAGCCGCATGTTAATGGTCCGTTCACTCCGGATCTTGCAACACCAATTTCTCAATTAAAAGCAGCAGCAGAAAAAAATGGTTGGCCTTTAAAAATTCAGGCGGGTTTAATAGGTTCTTGTACTAACTCTTCTTACGAAGATATTTCGCGTGCTGTTTCATTGGCAAAACAAGCTTTAGAAAAAGGACTGAAACCAAAATCACCATACATGATCAATCCTGGTTCAGAACAAATTCGTTTCACAATTGAACGTGATGGTTTCTTAAAAGTGTTCGAACAATTAGGTGCGACAGTATTTACTAATGCTTGTGGTCCGTGTATTGGAATGTGGGATCGAGTTGATGCTGAGAAAAAAGAAAAAAATACTATTGTGCATTCGTTCAATCGTAACTTCGCTAAACGTGCAGATGGTAATCCGAATACTTATGCTTTTGTTACATCGCCGGAAATGGTTGCTGCGTTAGCGATCGCGGGTGATCTTACTTTTAATCCGCTTACAGATTATTTAACAAATGATAAAGGAGAAAAAATAAAATTAGATCCGCCAAGCGGAGATGAACTTCCTAAAAAAGGTTTTGCTGTTGAAGATGCAGGTTATCAGGCTCCGGCTGCTGATGGAAGTAAAGTTCAAGTATTAGTTGATAAAGCATCTAAACGTTTACAATTATTAGATCCATTTTCAGCTTGGGAAGGAATTGATCTTAAAGGATTGAAATTATTAATTAAAGCAAAAGGAAAATGTACAACCGATCATATCAGTATGGCCGGACCGTGGTTAAAATTCCGCGGACATTTAGATAATATTTCCAATAACATGTTGATCGGTGCGGTAAATGCATTCAATGAAAAAACAGATTCGGTAAAAAATCAACTGACAGGTACTTACGACAGTGTTCCAAATGTACAACGTGCATATAAAGCACAAGGTGTTGGAAGTATTGTTGTAGGTGATGAGAATTACGGTGAAGGTTCTTCTCGTGAGCACGCAGCTATGGAACCACGTCATTTAGGTGTAAGAGTTGTATTGGTAAAATCATTTGCCCGTATACATGAAACGAATTTGAAAAAACAAGGTATGTTAGGTTTCACTTTCGCTAACAAAGCCGATTACGATAAAATTCAGGAAAACGATACTGTTGATGTTATTGGTTTAACAAGTTTTGCTCCCGGTAAACAACTTACACTTGTTTTCAATCACGATAACGGAAGCAAAGATGAGATCAAAGTAAATCACAGCTACAACGCTCAACAAATAGAATGGTTTAAGGCTGGTGGTGCTTTAAATATTATCAGAGCGAGCGTAAAAGCTTAAGTAAATTAATATAATAAGTGAGAGCCCTGTTGGAAAGCAGGGCTTTTTTTATTATCTTTAATTATATTATTACCCCATGAAAAAATCTATTTTACTGATCATAGCATTTTTTATTTCTGTAATGCTGAATGCGCAAAAGTTCGTGAAGAATTCAACCGGACGTGCACTTACGCTTAAGGAAATCCAGCAACAGTTTGATGCCTATAAAAAAACAACCGATCTTAAAAAAGTTAAACACTGGAAATATTTTAAACGTTGGGAGCATGACATGTCCTTACACACTAACGGACAAGGTGAGCCAGCTGGATTTGCTGATTATGTGACTGAAGCTATTGCAATGTCGGAATTCAAACAAAATTTACAGAATCAAAGTTTAGCTTCAACATGGGTGCCAACCGGACCAAATGTTCTTCCAACTAATTTAACAGGTTATATGGAAAACGGAATTGGTAGGATTAATTGTGTTGCCTTTCATCCAACAATTGCAAATACTTATTTCGCAGGCGTTGCACAAGGTGGTGTTTGGAAAACAACTAACAATGGCACAAGCTGGACTCCTTTAACTGATAATTTACCAATAACACGCGTGAGTGATATTTGTATCGATGCGGCAAATCCAAACACAATGTATATTTCGGTTTGTGATTTTGAATATATTGGTGTGAGTTTATTTTTGAATGGAAGAAAACGTAATACACATTACGGATTAGGAGTTTATAAAACAATTGATGGCGGTTTAACATGGGCAGCAACCGGATTAACTTTTCAATTAACGAATGGTGATGCATCTTTGATCCGCAAAGTTTTAGTGAATCCAACTAACAGTAATGAATTATGCGCGGCTGGCGTAAGCGGAATGTACAAATCAATGAATGCCGGCACAACATGGAACAAAGTAATGGATTCTTTATTTTGGGATCTGCTGCAGGATCCAATGACTCCAAATATTTTGTATGCATCAACAGGTTGGGTAATGAATTCTAATGTAGGAAGCGCCGCGGTTTATAAATCCACAAACTTTGGAAATACATGGACGATGTTAAACACTGGTATGCCTGCAACAGGCGCAATACAGCGCGTGAAATTAGCCATTGCACCTAATGATAATAATTATATTTATGCGGCTTGTGCAGATGTCAACCAAGGTTTGTATGGAATTTATAAAAGTACAAACGCAGGTTTAACATGGACGTACATAGCGCCCATTGATAATGTTTTGGAAGCTGGAACAGGAAGTGGTACTGGCGGACAAGGAAATTACGATCTTGGATTTTTAGTAAATCCCACAAATAAAAATACAGTTTACATTGCAGGTGTAAATATGTGGGCCTCTATTGATGGTGCTGCAACATTTAATCCTGTTTCGCATTGGACTACAAGTTATGGTCCTACGATTCACGGTGATTTTCATTATTTAGCTTATCAGTCGGCAGGTAATCAGTTTTTTGCTTGTAGTGATGGCGGAATGTATAAGACATCAACAATTGTTCCGAGCACATGGAGTACAAGCAGCTGGCCAACTACCTGGACAAAATTAAATAGCGGAATGCAAGTTTCATCTTTTTATCGTGTGTCGAGTTCAAGAAATGCATTAGGAAGATTAGTTGCAGGCGGACAAGACAATGGGTCATTTTATTATAAGGGTGGAGCATGGAGTACAATTTTTGGTGGTGATGGAATGGATGGTTATTTAGATCCTATAAATAACACAAATGTAATTTCTGCAAGTCAGTATGGAAATTTTGACGTAAGCACAAATGATGGAGTGAGTAGCATCGGTCCAAATACAAATCCTTCAAGTGAAAACTCTGAATGGACAACACCGATCATCGCTGATTATAATAATCCCGGAAGATTATTTATTGGAAATGAAAATGTAGTTCGTTCAACAGATAATGGAAATACTTGGACATCTCTTTCGGCTTTACCAGCTTCAAACCCGAATGAGATAAGCGCATTGGCTATTGCGAATTCAAATACTTTAGTACTTTATGCTGCTAAACGTGTGAGGTACGAATTTGGATATCCGGGTGCCATGTATAAAACTACCAATGGTGGAACAAGCTGGACAAATGTAACTGTAGGTTTGCCTGATAGTTTATATTTTACAAGTGTTGAGATAAATTCTACTAATCCAAACGAAGTTTATGTAACAATGGCAGGATTTAGTTCCGGAAGAAAAGTTTACCGCACAACGAATGCTGGACTTAACTGGACAAATATTTCTTACAACCTTCCTAACCTTCCGGTTAATTGCATAAAACAAATACCGGGCACAAGTAATTTTATTGTGGCGACTGATATTGGAATTTATACTTTAACCGGTGCTGCAACAACCTGGGTTAATAATAGTTTTGGTTTACCGAATGTAATTTTAACTGACATAGAATTTAATCCGGCATTAAACAAAGCGTATGTTTCAACTTTCGGAAGAGGTATTTGGGAAACTCCGTTAAGTGTTTTAACCAATCTTTCCGGTTCCGTAATTGATAATGCTTTATCATTTAATCTTTTTCCTTCTGTTAATAATGGAGAATTTACAATCACTCTTGAAGGAAATTCAGAAAGATCAATTGAACTAATTGATGTGATGGGAAAAATAGTTTATTCTCAAAAATTCAGTACAGAAAAAATTTCAATAAATTTAAACCTTTCTTCAGGCGCTTATTATGCTAAAGTAGTTAGTGGCGATAAAGTAGGGGTGAAGAAATTCATAGTTGATTAACTAACAAGAATTATATTAATTCATTAAAATACTGTAAACCAGTCGTTTATTAAATTAAGGTAAGACTATCGTCGTTTATATTAACCTCAATTCCTTTTCAAATTAATTTTAGAATGTTATATTTAGCCTATTGAATTATAGGTTTCATCTTTAAATTAGAACTGTTTATCGATTATGAAGACCCTTGAAACGGATGTTATCAAGTTAACTATCAGTAATGATGGTTTTGCCGAGTTGATTTTAAAAAACGACGCGGTGTATGATGCAAAAGATATTATTGAAGGAAAAGATTTTATTATCTCCAGTTTGCCCGATAAAAAGATCTTTTATTTAATGCAAATGGAAGGAGCTGCCCATACGACCAAAGAGGCCCGAGAATTAGCAGCCGATCCGGAACATGCGAAACACCGTGGAGCCGTAGCAATTTGCAGCGACAAACTCGCATTTAAACTTGTAGGTAATTTTTACATAAAAATAAATAAACCTTCCACGCCAACCCGTTTCTTTTCACAAAAAAAAGAAGCAGTTAAATGGTTAAGAGAACAAATGAACCAATTTTCGTAAGATGAAAACCTTTGAAACAGAAGCGTACTCAATGAATGTCCATGAAAATGGTTTCCTTGAATTTAAAGTAAAAAAAGACGCGGTGCTTGAGTCGGACGACCTTTGGATGGCACGAAAACAATCTTTAGAATATGCTCCCACTAAAAAGTTTGTAGTATTAATGGAAGCGCCTGATTTTTTTCAGATCGGAACGGAAACCAGAAGAGTTGGAGCATCGGTTGAATATTCAAAAGATCTTATTGCTGTTGCTTTATGCAGCAGTAATCTAGCTTTAAAAATTTTAGGAAGTCTGTATATAAAAATAAATAAACCGGCAGTACCTACAAAATTTTTCGACGACAGACCAAAAGCAGAAGAGTGGGCCAAAACTTTTATTAAGTAAATTGAAGGTACACGAAAATAAAATTTTCTTAAAGACAATCGATCTCGGACATTCAAATGTGAATTTGAGAAACGATGGTATCATCCAAGTTAATTGTCAGGATAACGTTGAAATTGACGCAAAAGAATCTGAAGAAATGGTGCAAGCCATTGGTGAATTGAGTGGTGGAAAAAAAGCATTGGTTCTTGGTATTGCAGGGTATAATACAACAGCAACATCTGAAGCACGGAACCATTCAGCATCGCAAGAAGGAATAAAATTTACGTTGGCCGATGCATTTGTAATTAATTCCTTAGCTCAAAAAATAATTGGTAATTTTTATCTCGGTTTTCATAAACCCGGTGTGCCGACAAAAGTGTTTGACGATACTGATAAAGCCGTTGAATGGCTTAAGGGTCACTTGTAATTCTCGCTAAAATTTTGTAATTTTATTATGATGAGATCACGAATTATCATAATCCTTTTTTCAATTCTGACTTTTTCAATTAAAG